>CAUVMY010000202.1:0-3650 GCA_963552845.1 uncultured Bacteroidia bacterium | reverse complement strand
AAGCTACACAAGAGGAAGCTGCGCGACAATCCGAAACGTTTGTGAGTTTTACCAATTCTGTGAATGAAACCCTCATCCGTGCAGAATACAGTATCGATGGTTTCCTGCTCTATGCAAATGCAAAATTTATGCAAAAGCTAGAGTACACCAGTGAAGAAGAGGTGATGGATAAACATATATCCTTCTTCTTTAATCCCAAAGATCGGGAGATGGTAGAAAGCTTATGGGAAGATATTGTACGTAGCGGACGACCACATGAAGGCGATACAAAGCTTTATACACGAAACGGAAAGGATCTTTGGACAATAGCCGCCTATACGAGTGTGAAAGATCTACATGAACGAGTAGAGCGTATATTGTTTTTGGCTATTGATACAACGCGAGATAAATTGCAAAATCTCGACTGGCAAGGGCAGATGGAAGCGCTTAACCGCGTAAGCTTGAAAGTGGAACTGTCGCCACTGGGGGACGTACTTGCCGCCAACGACAAATTTTTCGAGGTCTTGGGGTACGAGCACGATGCCGTCTTACGACATCCTTTTACAAACGTCTTAGCAAAGAATGAGCAACCAGTCTTTGAGAGAACCCTAGAACAGGTGTGTCGTGGTGAAGACTTTGTTGGTACACTACGAACTCTGACTGCCGACGGACAAGAATGCTGGTTACGGATCTCTCTTACCACGGTGCTGGATATGTACGGTGATATCTCCAAAGTGGTATTGATTGCAAACAACATCACACGAGAAAAATTGATGGAGATGGAAACACGTCGACAGACCGAGCAACTCAAGATGCAAGAAGAGCAGCTCCGACGTAATGAAATCGAATTACAGCAGAAGTTGCATCAAGCTCGTGAAGAGGTGAAAAACCAGTTCCGAGAAATTGAAAAAGTACAGATACGAAACGAGAAAACACTCGAGGGCTTCCTAGATGCCATAATTACCACAGATCAGGACGGTGTTGTCGAATTTTTCAATCGCGCTGCCGAGGAGCTCTTCGCTATTGACAGAAATGAAGTACTAGGGCAAAATATACGCCTCCTATTCCCCGATGATGTGGTCGCTGGTAATGAGTTCTTGGAAGGTTACCTTAGTCCAACGGGCAATAAAATAGTGGGAGAGCGACGCGAGGTTAACATTCGCGCAGCTAATGGCGAAGAACGCTCTGTATTAATGCTTTTGAGCGAGGCGCGAATTGGACGTAAAGTCAGCTATACGGCCTTTGTACAGAATATCTCGTTAGATTTGTTTTAGAAGTAGAAAATGCCAAAAGAACAGTTCGTTGTATCCGCACGAAAATATCGTCCAGCCACATTTTCAAGTGTTGTAGGACAATCGGTAGTAACTTCTACTCTTAAACGTCAGCTCCTGCAAAAGAGAACGGCACAAGCTTATCTATTTTGTGGACCTCGAGGCGTGGGTAAAACGACTTGTGCACGTATCCTTGCGAAGGCGCTGAATTGCAAAAATCTCACTCCTGAAGGCGAACCATGTAACGAGTGTCCCAGTTGTAAGGCTTTTGAAGCTGGAAACAATATAGATATCCTAGAGATCGATGCTGCTTCTAACAACAGTACCGATAGTATGAAGGAGCTTATTGCTGGGTTGGAAATGTCGTTGCCTCGTTACGGGAATCATAGCGTATACATCATAGATGAGGTGCACATGCTTAGTGCAGCCGCCTTCAATACATTTCTGAAAACGCTTGAGGAACCTCCCGCGCATGTGGTCTTTATTCTAGCAACTACCGAGAAACATAAGGTTCTGGCTACCGTCTTATCGCGTTGTCAGATCTTTGACTTCAATCGGATACAGGTCGACGATACTATCAATTTCTTGGCGAATATCGCTGAAAAAGAAAACGTGAGATGCGATCGCGAAGCTCTGAATCTGATAGCGCTCAAGGCGGATGGCGCGATGAGAGATGCTCTCTCTACTTTTGATCAGGTGGTTAGTTTCTCTGATGGTTATATCACACGTGAGCATGTAATCGAAAGTCTAAATCTTTTAGACATAGATCTTTACTTTCAAATTACAGATGATATATTGAAGCACGATTATATGCATGCTCTCTCGCTCTTGAATAAGATCGTTTTGCAAGGTTTTAATTTGGCGCAGTTCATGTCAGGGTTTACCATGCATCTTCGTAATATGCTTTTAGCAGCTAATGCATCTGGTTTACAGTTACTTGACGTAGGAACGGAATTAGCAGAAAAATACAATAGTCAGAGTAAAGAATTTCCCATCCCGCTTCTAATTCAGTCGCTACAGATTAGTTCCGATGCCGAGGCCACCTTGCAAGGATCGTCGAACCAACGTCTACACGTTGAGATCCTCTTGCTGACGCTTTGTGAACCTAGTGATCAAAAAAAAAACGCCTGATTGATAGGTTCTGGTCTTTACGCCATCCCCTGTCCTGTAATATACAAGTGCCTGTTGTTACAGAAACTCAGCTACAGCAGACACACAGAGAACAACTTAAAAGTTGGAAGCCAGCGAGTCTTTCGCTGCACAGCAAAAGTGTCCAAAATAATCAAGCAGAAAAGAAGGAAGAGAAGCAATTATCCGAAAATACGCTAGTGGAACTTAATCAACAGAATCTGTTGAAAGTATGGAGCGAGCTAGTTTCGTTTTTTAAATCGGATAGTGGAATCCTTTTTGCCATCGGTGTCAAGTATAAACCTGTCTGTACCTCAGATTCGGTGATCGTTTTTCGTACGCGCGAAAAGAACGAAGCAAACGTTCTTCAGCAGCACCGCGAGTATCTGTTGAAAAGTTTTCTCCAACATTTTAATGTAGAAGACCTAGAGATAGAGATCGTTGTAGATAGCAATGCTAATGTGGATCTCGATCACGAGTTTATGAGCGACGAGGAACTATACGAGGACATTCGTAAAAAAAATCCCTCTCTCAAAAATTGGCTCGACGAGCTTGGCATATAGAAAAGTTCGCTTGCGCTAATTCAGCGCCTGCCAACCCTTTTTTAAGTCCTTTTGCCGATTCTACGGTAGAAATAAAACGCTATATTTGTAGCGTTTTTGGTATAATTTGTGTGACAGAGTTTTATTAAAGAGTTACGATGCAGAATAAAGGGGCAATACGGGTATTAGCGATAGCGCTTGCTTTGGTATGTTTGTACCAGCTATCGTTTACCTGGTTTAGTTCGCGTGTCGAAAAACGTGCTCGCGATTATGCAGCACATGCGGTGGCTGGAATTACGGATGCCGTTGAACGTGAACGAGAGTTTAAGCAAAAGGAAAATTATTTCCTAGATTCAGTCTCTGGAGAAACGGTTTATAACTTCTTTTGGTTGAGGAAGTACAGCTATGCGGATTGCAAAGAGCGTGAGATAAACCTCGGTCTGGACTTGAAGGGGGGAATGAACGTTATGCTCGAGGTGTCAGTTTATGATGTCTTGCGTGCGCTTTCAAACTATAACGCTGACCCAAGTTTCGTAGAGGCTTTGAATCGTGCCAAAGCAATGGCGCCTAGCGAGGACTTTGTATCCCGCTTTGGGCGCGCTTATTCCGAAGTTGCCCCTAACGGAAAGTTGGCTACAATCTTCAGTACTGTAGAATTGCGCGATAAGATACCTTTTAATGCTTCCAACGAGCAGGTGCTCTCTGTGTTACGAGAAGAAGCAGAAGGGGC
>CAUVMY010000201.1:0-3663 GCA_963552845.1 uncultured Bacteroidia bacterium | reverse complement strand
ATCGGACAGATATTTGTTAGCAAAATCTACAACCTGTTTTTTTGTAACGTTGCGTAACTTGTTCAGGAGTGCAACATCGTCTTTCCACTGATGCCGCGCAAGGAAGGAGTTCTGCATAAGCCCTACACGCGCATTGTTCGATTCTAGGTCGCGCTGCTGCTGATACTCGCGGTTGCGTACAATCGATTTCAGAAGCGACTCGTCAAAATCGCCTTTACGAATACGCTTTACTTGTTCAAGAATCAGATCTCGTGCATCTTCTAGCGACTGCCCTTCGAGAGGTACCACAATTGACACCAACATATCGTAATCTACTGTTTCAAAGCGGAAAGCTTGTGCCCCCAAAGCTTTTAGCTTGAGATTGATTTCTTGGTCTAATAGCCCAGCTTGCCCATTCGAGAGGAGCTCAGTAAGAATTGATACCAAATAATCTTCTTCGCTACTTGCGCCAGGCATACGCCATGCAATAGCCGTCATAGCTTGTTGTTTGCCATAAACATTGGTTGTAACCACTTTGTCTAACGGGGGGAGTGCTGGCGCTTTTAACACAGGGAGATTCGGGTTGCTACGCATGTCGCCAAAATACTTGGCAATGAGCTTAATAACCTGATCTGGGTCAAAATCACCCGACATACAAATCGCCACATTGTTCGCCACATACCACGTTTTATAGTGGTTCAAGATATTTACAATAGATGGATTCTTAAGGTGCTCCTGCGTACCGATAGTCGTTTGCGTACCATACGGATACATAGGGAACAAGCTATACATGAGCGAATCTACAAGACGTGTAATATCGCTATCCATCGTCTGGTTTTTCTCCTCGTATACCGCTTCCAGTTCTGTATGGAAACCACGAATAACCATATCCTTGAAACGATCGGCTTGTATTTCGCACCAGTTCTCTATTTGGTTCGATGGGATGTCTTGCACATAGACCGTCATATCGTAAGAGGTGTAAGCATTTACCCCTTGTGCGCCGATAGTAGCCATCAGTTTGTCGTACTCATTGGCAATGAGATACTTTGATGCTTCGTACGAGACACTATCTATAATCCGATAGTGTGCCACACGTTTCGCCGAATCTTTAATCTGACGATACTCCTCATAGAGTTTTGTTATCTTGTCGAGATAGGGCTTTTCAGCCTCATAATTCATCGTACCATAGCGCGGTGTCCCCTTAAACATGAGGTGCTCGAGGTAGTGCGACAGACCTGTTGTCTCTGCAGGGTCATTCTTGCTACCCACACGCACAGCAATGTTCGCCTGCACACGTGGCTTCGCCTTGTTCACCGAGAGGTAAACTTTTAAACCATTAGGAAGTGTGTAAATCCGTACCCCTAGCGGATCGCCGGGAACTACAGGTTCCATCTTGATCTCTTGTGCGAAGCTCACGCTCGGCAGCAAGAAAAATAGGAGTAGCGACAATGTAAGTCCGACTACCCCTAATCCACAAATTCGTTTCATGCTATCAGAATGAATTTTTATTGCCTACATCTACAAAGGTAGTATTTTCCACACTATGACCGATACCGACAAGCCTGTGTTGCAAAATGGTATGCGCGTCGGGGAGCACCATCCTGAAGCCCGATTGTGCCACAATAAACAAACCCATACTGCACAAAAAGACGCTGCATGCGCAAGTTGTCGGCATGCGTGTCTACACGGAGGTCACGTCCCCACTCTCGCGCCCAATCGAAAACAAAGTGTGCAATCCCACCCCGATGCCCGTCACTCGCCAAGCGATGTATCGTTATGTAGGGCGCATTGCGCAACCAAGCACCATCTATCCTCGCATAGGTCGGTTCTTCACGTAGCATCAACACAAAAGTAGCCACCAGACTATTGTTTTCTTCTACGATGTAGCATTCGCCACGTTCTATATCAGCTAGTACTGTATCAAAAGTATGTGTCGACTCTTTCCACTGATTAACGTTACCATCAGCGCGCATTTGTGCCAAACCCATCTTCAGGAGCACGAGGATACGCGGCACATCCTCAGGTGTAGCTGGACGTATCGTACGCTTATATACCATATATGCTCATATTTCACTCAACAACAATTTGTTACAGCATTGCCACAGAGCCATTCTCCCAGAATCCACCCAGTGTACTTTTTATCCTTCGTCTGAACCTTACACCACTTACCTCTTACCTCCAACGGTCGCAACGAAAGTTCGTAATTAAACGAATAAACCACCTTGCTTCTTGCAGACGGCTCTGCATATAATGACAACGTTTGTCCTCCGTAGTTCCGAGTGCCTACAGACAGTTGCGAATAATGAATCCATACAGACGAACCAACGGTAATCTCATCCGCGTCCATTGGGCTGATATTGGTGCATATTCGCCACCATCCGTTCTTCGAATCACAAACCGAGAATATGTAATCGTCCTGCGACAGGGTACGTACCTTTTTCCCATTCGGAGCGTCGTAGAGTTGCACTACCTCGTCAGAGAGTTCAGTGTAAACTTCAATGCTTTCTTTGGAATTCATGCTTTGCGCCCATACTTGCATCCCCACACCTCGCAGCCAAGGTACTATTAGCAGCAATACCACAAACAGCAAAACATTCAAAACCGTCTTATTCATAATATCATTATTTCATTTAGTTAGCATTACAAATATAGAAAACTTTTGCAATTGCACTATTATGAACAAATAAGAATTGGAAATTGTACGTGATACATCACTTATAAGACGGAGATCGGTATCACATCATGCGCCCTAGACGCAAATTCAATAAAGAAATTTGAGACTGAAGTTGAAAGGAAATACGAAGTGGATTGATACTCTGTAACCTGATTACTAGTGCAACACAGAAATACGCAATCCTATTTTCAGGCAATATACACTTCCTTGCTACAAAGCTTGTAAACAATTTATTTGCAGGTATTGTATTAAGTAATTGCCCCCCTCATTGAATAGTAAATCTATAACCGAAACATTGGGATAAAAAGGGAGGCGATCTGCAAAGACTTGGTAATAATGCAACCGTTCGGGACGCACTGTTTTCGGGTGAAAAGTGGCACGTAAATCGATAATATCGCTAGGTTTCGTTTCGTAGCTCTGTGTATATGCCAGATGGCGCTCAATTTTGAATGCGCGGAGCAGAAATTGGAGCAAAGCCGTATTATATTCTAGCAGTGTGTCGTGGCGACGCATTACGAGTTCGCTCAGCTCGTCGAAGTAATAGATAAAAAAAGGTGCTGTAGCATACGCTGTCTTTATGGCTCGTAGAAGCTTTTTTTGCCACGGAGTATGGTATTCGATAGCCACCTCTGCAATACGTATGGGGCATCCAGTATGTGGGTGTACAATGGGAATTGTAAGGGCTTGTATCCCTTGCGAGGTTATAATCTCACAGCGGTTACGATACGACTGCTTTTGGTAGTTCTCATGTATTTCTAGCACAATGCTATCAGACGTGGTAATAGCCAAGAGGTAATCCACAGGGGGAAGAAAAGCAGTTGTAAGAAGTGTAGTAGGCACGATACCAAGAATTTATCATGTAGGGAAAGTAAAACACCATACCTACAATTGAGATGCACTCGCAGTCTGTAATTTTCCCTTACTGATTTACAGTATTGCCGAAACAAGAAGGAATAGCAGATGTGCAAAAATACCAGCA
This sequence comes from uncultured Bacteroidia bacterium, assembly GCA_963552845.1. Classification (GTDB taxonomy): domain Bacteria; phylum Bacteroidota; class Bacteroidia; order Bacteroidales; family CAJPTX01; genus Bacteroides_D. The sequence goes on along the minus strand of CAUVMY010000201.1, from coordinate 31 downwards.
CTGATGCCTCCTAATGTTTGTGCAAGAAGCG
>CAUVMY010000200.1:0-3664 GCA_963552845.1 uncultured Bacteroidia bacterium | reverse complement strand
TTACGAATACGAATCACGCGGTCTTTCATCTCACCTCATTGTGTACTTTTGCGGTACAAATATACGACTTTATGCCTTCCGTATGCCCCATTGGCAAAAAGGCACTCTCTCATATTTACCTCAATCTTTAACGTTACGATCTCGTTTTTGTTCCTATAATACTGCCACGGAAAGAGTCGGACAATATTTGCCACGGTGCGAGCAAAGCGTTCTATGTCCGACAAATCACGATGCATTGGGTTGTAAACGCATAGCGTCGAACTCGTCAGTTGTGCCTACTTTTGTTGAAACATTATAGCTATATGTACTATGAGGAGATCTGCTTTATTACTACTAGGAGGATGCGCAATGGCATTACTCGCGGGCTGTAATTCGCCCCAACCAACAGCGACTGAAACGACTACAAAAAACAAATTGCAATGCCCTGTGCCAACTATCGCCGACGGGAAATTTACCCCCGAAGTGATGTGGGCAATGGGAAGACTTACAGGTTACGCACCCTCGACAGATGGCAAGCTATTGGCTTACACTGTAACACACTATGACGTGAAGGAGAACAAGGGGTGGTCTGACCTTTTTCTGAAGAACTTGGCAGATGGTACTGTAAAACAACTGACCGATTTCAACGCACAGGTCTACAATATTGAATGGTGCGGAAACGACAAACTTCTTTTTGCCTCTTCGCACGAAGGGACACCTCAAATCTATAGCATCAAGACGGATGGGACATCGCTTATGCGACTCTCCGACGTAGAAACTGGGATCGATGGTTTCCGTGTATCGCCAGATGGGGCAAATATCGCCTATATCTCCACAATACCTTTTGTTCCACAGGTGAAAGACAATTACCCCGACCTAGATAAATCTACAGGGAAGGTATATGACGACCTGATGTATCGCCACTGGGATGTGTGGGACGATGGAACACGCAGTCACGTATTCATAGCGTCATTCGCCAACGAGAAAATCGGCAAGGGGAAAGACCTCCTAGAAGGTGAACCCTATCACTCGCCACTACGTCCCTTTGGGGGAATAGAAGAGATAGGGTGGAGTGCCGACGGGAAGTACTTGGCCTATACAAGCAAGAAACTTTCGGGGAAAGCTTCTGCATTTAGTACGAATTCTGATATTTACCTCTACGACCTTACAACAAACGAGACTCGTAACCTCACAGAAGGCAATATGGGTTATGACCGCTGCCCCGTATTCTCGCCCGATGGCAAATATATGCTCTATACTAGTATGGAGCGCGGTGGGTTTGAGGCAGACCACGAACGCCTCATGCTTTACGACCTCGCGACGAACACAAAACGCCAACTCTGCCCTACTTTTGACTACTCTGCTGCGTCAATGGTATGGATGCCACAAAGTGATGGTTTCTACTTTGTATCTGGTGTACGCGGAACTTTTCAGCTCTATAAATTGATGCTCTCTGATGAGCAGCCTCAGGCACTCACCACGGGACAGAAAGACTATCATTCGGTAAGTCTAGCAGGCGAGTATCTATTTGGCGACGTGGTCTCTATGGTTTCGCCTGCTGAAGTTTACCGAGTAACGTTAGCAGATGGAAAGCAAGAAAAAGTAACCGAGGTTAATGACAACATCCTTTCACAGCTCAAAATGCCCGAAGTGCGAGAGCGTTGGACAAAGACCACAGACGGGCAGCAGATGTTGACTTGGGTTGTGCTTCCTCCGAACTTTGACAGTACAAAAAGTTACCCTGCACTTCTTTTCTGCGAAGGAGGTCCTCAAAGCCCACTAACACAGTTCTGGAGCTTCCGTTGGAACTTATCGCTTATGGCAAGCCAAGGATATGTTGTAGTAGCTCCGAACCGACGCGGCGTACTCACCTTCGGTCAGAAATGGACGGATGATATTAGCAAGCATCATGGTACACAGGAGATGAAAGATCTTTTAGCCGCAATTGATGATGTAGCAAAAGAACCATGGGTAGATGCAGATCGTCTTGGTGCCGTAGGCGCATCTTATGGTGGCTACACGGTAAACTGGCTTGCAGGTAACCACAACAAGCGTTTCAAGGCATTTATTAGCCACTGCGGTGTTTTCCATAGCGAGATGGAATTTTACACCACCGAAGAGATGTTTTTCGACGAATGGGAGATGGGAGGTAAGCCGTGGGAAAAGAATAACCCTGTAGCACAAGCTAATTTCAACCAAAGCCCACACAAATTCGTTGAGAAATGGGATACGCCCATAATGATTATACACGGTGGGCACGACTTCCGTATTCCGTACACCCAAGGTATGGCTGCATTCAACGCAGCACAAATTATGGGTATACCGAGCCGTTTTCTCTTCTTCCCTGACGAAACGCACTGGGTATTAAAACCACAAAACGGGTTACTCTGGCAACGAGAGTTCTTCCGTTGGCTCGACACCTACCTGAAAAAGTAATTTTAACGGACTGAAAAGATGAAGTTTTTTATAGATACAGCTAATCTGAAAGATATAGAGGAAGCCGCGTCGTATGGCATTTTAGACGGAGTAACAACGAATCCGTCGCTCATGGCCAAGGAGGGAGTGAAAGGACAAGAGGCGATACGTAACCATTACAAACGCATCTGCGAGATTGTGGCAGGTGGCGATGTCAGTGCTGAAGTACTAGCTACAGATTATGAAGGCATGGTAAAGGAAGGGCGTGAACTAGCAGCACTGCATGAGAATATTGTTGTGAAAGTACCTTGCACCCCTGATGGGATTCGTGCTATACATACACTACGAGAAGAAAATATTCGTACGAATTGCACGCTCGTATTCTCTCTAACCCAAGCACTATTGGCTGCCAAGGCAGGAGCTACGTACGTTTCGCCTTTTGTAGGACGTTTGGATGATATCTCGGAAGACGGCATTGCTCTTATCGAAGATATTGTTGATTGCTTTGAGCGCTATTGTTACAATACGGAAGTGTTGGCAGCTTCTATTCGTCACCCTCAGCATGTTTGTCGTTGTATTAAGGCGGGTGCTGATGTAGTAACATGCCCCTTGTCTGCGCTTAAGCCTTTGTTCAACCATCCACTAACAGATGCTGGATTAGCCAAATTCATAGAGGACTCTAAAAAGATGAATTAGCGTTTCCACTAGCGGGAATTTCAAAAAGCGTGGCTCTCTTAATTGAGAGCTACGCTTTTTATTTGCAGAGTAAAATTAAATACCTTGACACAAAGTAGGAAGTATAGAAGCGCTCCGCGTTCTTAAATACAGACAATGCAATCGGTTGCAAGGCAATCCAAAGGCAATGTAGTTTTTACAAACCTTGCTAACCGTAAGCTAGGCAATACTCTTGCCGTTTTATTCGGAGTAAAGTGCAATACTTCCATCTCTTAAAGCGTGCATACTACATACAAAAACACCGCAGTACTTAAAGTACTGCGGTGCCCCTCAAAATAGTTACATGAGCTCCTCAACTCAATGTAACTACCCACCTACTCTCAACTCAAACTATCCTGATTCGGGAGACAAAAGTAATACATTTGCTCTACTCCACCAATAGCCAAATAGAGCTGTGCCTCCATCAGCGATAATAAACCTTGTGCTGTATCTAGGCTTATTTCAGAATTGGCACTATCCTTACTGTACGTATGCGCGCTGTCAAACACGAAATCTGCGAGTTGTACCTCTTTCGTAGTTTCAGCACCTGAAGCAC
>CAUVMY010000199.1:0-3682 GCA_963552845.1 uncultured Bacteroidia bacterium | reverse complement strand
AATACACCACGCTCAAAGCTGGTCTCCTTCGCAAATGTATGCAACTCCCCTTTGCACTCACCCTTTGCAATACCGTTGGGCTGTCCATTTACCTTGGTGATGGTTAATGAAACAGGACCAACACCCTTCGTCGCATTGGCATCGAACGGTAAAGGCGCTAATATTGTAGTGCCGAGACTTTTATAACTCAACGGAAGCAGATCGGCATGATAATTCTTTGAGCCCTCTGTAGTTGTTACCGTATAGTCTAAGTTCTCAATAATATTGCTCCCGAAGTTTAGTAGCTCTACATCTACCGTCGCTTTACTGCCGAAAATTGCAGCGACTTTCCCAAAATCAACAGGTTTCGCTGCGTTCTCAGGGAAATCACCTTCCAAACGGACTTCTATTGCGGGGCAATAGTATCTATACGCCTCCTCCCACTGCGACATTTCAGAGGTTCGCAATAACCATAACCCATTTTTTTCTACACGATCTGAAATTACTAAGGGGTACTGCCCCGACTCGGTTTTTACATCCTTCACAGTGAATGTATAGCCCACATAAGCCCCATCGCTTGTTAACGTATAGGGGGTAGAAAAATCTATCATGTTCGACGAACCAAACTGGTCTGTATCGCCACCATTGAGATTTGCGACCTTAAGTTCCTCCTTGGTATCGACATCAGCCAGAGTGTTTGGCAAACGCTTTGCTACCCATACTTGTACATCTTCCTCCAATGTCTCCTTTTTGCGTAGGAAGAAATTAATCGTCTTGATCTTCTTACCTACCAAAGCCTCATTGTCGCCAGGTATTCTAATAGCAACACTGTAAGTTAATTTTTTCCTAAGTCCCGTACGATTTCGGGGGGCAGACGTATTATATTCACGATACCAAGCACTTCGTTCTGTTTGAGCGCTTACGCTAATTGCACTCCCAAATAGCAGGAGTGAAAGTAAAACACCCAACCACTTATTCAATCTACTCATCTATTGTACAATCTTTATATTCTCAACACTATTGTTTTACCACACGAAGAACTTTCGTAGCCCCATTCGCTGTTATCAGATGCAAAATATATACTCCTGCGGGTAACTCCTCTGTGCTTATTATCGTTTCAGACGTTTCTATCGCACCCGAGCGCACAACAAGACCTTGAGCATTCAATAGCATATATCCTCCTTGTAATTCTTCATCCGCGATTCGTAACTGATGCTTGAAAGGATTGGGGAATACGTTAACATTCGTAAATGCAGCATCTTCTACAGCAGTAGACGGAGTCTCTTCTTTTTCAAACTCAGCTGTAACTGTCACAGTATACGCAGGCATTGTAAACTGCATATCGTTTACTGGAACAACCACACTCCTGTCACTCGTCTTGTAAACAAGAAGACTCCCCGCTTTCAAACGATAGCCCGCGTCGGCTGTCGCCGTTATCTTTATAAGGTCGTCCTCCAAGGCTTGGGTCGTATTCACGGTCAGGCTACCATTTTGTACTTCTGCAATAGAGACAGCATACTTGTTCGGTACTTTCTTAACAAAAAGCATTGCAACACCAAAATCGCCTTTAGGCAACCACTCATACTCCGCAAGTTGCTCAGATGCTGTCACTCGCAGATTGGCAGGCAATGCTTCCCAACCCTCCTCGGGCGTAGCCACGATTGTAATTTTCTCACCTCGCTTAATTGTACCCTGCGGTAGCACTTCCTCTCCATTGCACAGTACTTTTACAATACCCTTCCCAATTACACTTAGTTCTAAGAATTTGTATGAGGCATCTGGGGTTACATTTTTCTTTTTAGTAAATGTTACGTTTACTGTAAAATCTCCTGTTGGTAACCACTCGCTCCCCTCTTGTGTAGCAGGCGAAACTGCAATATTCTGCGGCAATATCTCCCAGCCATCCTCAGGCGTTACAACCAATTTTATTTTTTTTCCTTTTTCAACACTTTCGCCTTGCTCCATAATGTGCATTCCAGACATCACACGCACATTTCCATTCCCTTCCACTGTAAGCCCCAAATACTTGTAACTATCACTTACAGGAGGTTGTGGCGTAGTCTCTTTGGCAAACTTTACAGCAACATGCACATCGCCCATCACCTTGTAGGCGCTTCCCTCTAGGGTTACCCCCTTTACCTCTTTTTTCACAATTGTCCACCCCGTATTAGGTACAACCTCCACTTTTAGAAGTGTACCTTCTTCCACTTGCTCACCGTAATTGAGTGCTTGCCCATCAAGACGTGTAATGGTACACGAGCCTCCTTCCGTATTTTCTACAACGGGTGCATGAACGGTATACTTTTGCTTCGGTTCAGATTGAGCATACGGTGGAATGGGTAGTTGCCCTGTCCCCTCGAGCACTGTAAACATAAACTTCTCATAGCGCAGGTGTTGCCATTTACCCTCTACAGGAATTGAGATAGAAAGCGCATATTCGTATTCGCCTGGGGCTAGTTTGATAATTTGTGGGATGGAGACCTTCTGCGTCTCCCCTGGTAAAATATTCACTGTGCCCGCATCAAAGGAGCTCTTTGTTTGATTCGCTTGACGGAGATAAACATTCAGCCACAAACGAGCCCCCTTGGTTGGCTCTTTTACAGAGAACTCAAAATGGCTCGTCAGGTACTCGTTTTGTTGTATTGTGGTCGGCTGTCCCCCCTGCGTACTGAGTACTTCACCGAAACTATACGAATCGACCAATTCTACTTCTTGTACTCCTACCCAATCTTTAGGGTAAAATTGAGGCGAGACAACACCGCTATTGTTACTTGGCTTAAGTGGTACGACACCTCCTTCGTTATTAGTCTTGTCGTAGAAGAAGTGCACATATTTCGCTTGCGCTAACGGACCAAACGCATCAAAACGATATTCTTGCTTCTCGCCAGGCGATACACGTATGGTGGCGCGATAGGTGATATCAGAATAACGCAAATTTGTTAACGATGGCTCTGCAGCACTTTTATCGAAAAGTACCATTACGATGCCGTTATAATCTCGTGTCCCTACATTCGTTACACGTAGTGTGCAATGATTATTCACACCACTGTACATCTGTTTGGGTAACCACTCCATTTTAAGCATCGGTTGTGGAGTCACCTCCTTGACCACAAGCTTATTTTCATCCATAGTCAACTCGAAAACAGGTGACCGCCAATTCAGACGAGCTGTATAAAACTTCTTCCCCTCGGGAATATAAGCTAAAGGCGCTACTGTATACTTCCCTTTGGGAAGCTCTGCCCATGGCAAACGAATGTTGGTAACGTGGATAATCTGTCCCGACTCTAACTTCTCAGGAGCATCTGTCGAGGCAATTTCACGAATTGTTTTGCCTGTCTGATCCAGAACCCGTAGCCCTGCCGTAAGCGTTAGTGTAGGATAAGCTGCATTTTCCAACCCACGCACTGTACATTCTACCGATTCGGACTTTGTGTATGTACCTTCTTTTACCTCGAAACGCGCGCAGGTGAAATTGAGCGGATATTCATCCAACGGAGCAAGTACCGAAGGCTGAATACCAATAATCATATCAGAGACAGAAAAGCTATAGCCAGGATTACTATTGTTGGTATGATTCAGCTCTTGGATGTTGAGGGCATTCAGAGCGAAAAAGCCATCCGAAGCCCCATTACCTCCCCAATTGAAGTGAAAATACCCCTTACCGTCATAACAGTCACAAACAAAAGCATGCGGCTGATTATTG
>CAUVMY010000198.1:0-3686 GCA_963552845.1 uncultured Bacteroidia bacterium | reverse complement strand
CGTACCCGCCACAACAAATTGATAAGCAGGAAACTCTCTGGCAAGCAGACACATCCGTTCAAAAATAGCTTCCAATTCCTGTGGTCTGCTTCCTGGCAGAAGGGCTATTATAGGGCGATCGTCTAAATGACATTGTGTGCGAAAGACCTCATCCTGCTGCATTGGCATACGAGGTGGCAACTCATCCAAAAGTGGGTTGCCCAAATATTCCACGTGAATTCCGTTTTTACGAAAATATTCGACCTCAAAGGGAAGTATGGCGTAAAGCCAATCCAAATCGCGACGCATTTTTTTCAGGCGACCCGCGCCCCACGCCCACACCTTCGGCAAAATATAGTATGCCACCCTATAACTGCGTGCGTGGCAATATTTAGCCACCTTTAAGTTAAAGCCCGAGAAATCAACTAAAATCACCACATCAGGCTTCCACGCCTCAATGTCGTTTACACACTGTTTCAGGTTTCGCGATATCGTACGCAAATGCGTGAGCACCTCAACGAAGCCCATAATGGCAAGCTCCTTCGAATCGCGCACACAAGTAGGCGCGACAGAGCGCATAGCAGACCCTCCAATATAACGGAAAGTAGCCTCAGCGTCCACTGTACACAACGCCTGCATGAGCTTGCTGGCATGTATATCGCCAGAAGGTTCGCCGACGACTAGGAAATAGCGCATCTACAAAGAATATCAGCAACTTACTACAATAACAGACGGAGGGCGGCTGTTAGTATAGCCAGCAGAATGGTAACTCCAAGAATACCTCGCGACGTGAAATAACGATCGGTGTACACCACAATAAGAAAGGGTATAAGGTTGCACAGGGTAGCTAAGCTCAACATGCGCGACGGAATCCCCTCACCGAAAAGGTAATCAAAAAGATGTTCGCCCTCAGATTGCCAAAAATAAATCACAACGATCATTATAGCAAGCGCTACAAGAGGTACGAAGATACCGATACGTACGCCCAACCAGAGGTTGTCCCATCGTTTGCCGCCTCTTACTTCCATTCCCAGTTTTTCATTGTTTGCAGCGTCTTTTCGTCAGTCAGATCTACCTTGGTCGGCACAATGGCTATATAGCTATTCCGAAGCGCTGCGTCGTCAGTATCTTCAGCCTCAGGTTCTAGGTTTTCAAATGTACCTGTAAGCCAAAAGTATTCTCTTCCCCACGGGTCTTGGTTAGGCTCAAACTCGTTAGACCATCGTCCCAACGTTTGTCTGCAAACGCGTATTCCCTGCACCTCACGTCTAGGTAAATTGACATTTAGGGCTACTCCTTGTGGTAAACCGTTTTTTAACGTGGTACGAACAATCATCTCACACCACGGGAGATAAGGCGTGAGATCTGCATCCAAAGTTCTATTTACCAAAGAAAAACCTATACTCGGATAGCCAGCAATGCAGCCCTCGAGTGTAGCGCCCATAGTACCCGAATAAAGCACATTGACAGAAGCATTTGAACCATGATTGATGCCCGCAATTACCATATCTGGATTACGATGCAAGACGGCATAGAGTGCCAGCTTCACACAATCTGCAGGTGTACCATTAACTGCGTACTGTGGGAAATCAGTACCGCCATTGAAAGGGGTATAGCGCAAAGGGAACGATGACGTTACTGCTTGCGACATCCCAGAGTGCCCCGTCTCGGGAGCTACCACACACACATCGGCAAAACGAGAAAGATAGCGCGCAAGCTCTTGCAAGCCACGCGCCATTATACCATCGTCGTTTGTTAAAAGAAAAAAGGGACGTACCCCATTAGCCATTCTCGTCGAACCCTTAATTGATGATTTTATATAGAGACTGTCCCACGTACACTCCTAGTTAGCATGCAGAGATACAATCTCAATTGTTGTCGGGGATTTGTATGCAAACGCAATTCCCAACGTTAGAATACATAATTCCGACTAATCGATTTGTGCTCATTCACGTTACGAATGGTATTGGCAAATAACTCTGCCACACTCAAAACGTGAATTTTCTTTGTGGGCACATTCTGTTTCAAGGGTATCGTATCGCTCACTATGAGTTCTGAGATTGCCGACTTGTCTATACGTTCGTATGCTGGACCTGAAAGAACAGCATGAGGCACCATAGCTCTTACGCTCTTTGCGCCCATATCCATCATCATATTCGCAGCCTTCGTGATAGTTCCCGCCGTGTCTATTAGGTCGTCTAACAGAATTACATCTTTTCCTTCTACGTCTCCTATAGCTGTCATAGAATCCACTTCATTGGCTTTTACGCGCACTTTGTGGCATATAATGAGAGGTAGGTCATAGTGACGAGCATAAGAGCTGGCGCGTTTAGAACCACCTATATCGGGCGAAGCAAAAGCTACGTTTTTCAAATCTAGCGATTTGATATAGGGATCAAAGAGCCACGAAGAGTAGAGGTGATCCACAGGGATCTCGAAGAAGCCTTGAATCTGATCGGCGTGGAGATCCATCGTCATCACACGGTCTATGTGGGCTGTTTGCATAAGGTTTGCTACAAGCTTTGCACCTATTGGTACACGCGACTTGTCTTTACGATCTTGTCTTGCCCATCCGAAATAAGGAACTACTGCTACCACTTTGTACGCCGAAGCACGATGTGCTGCGTCTGCCATAAGCAATAGCTCAAATAGGTTCTCTACAGGTGGGAAGGTAGACTGAATGAGGTAGACGGTATCGCCACGTACCGATTGTTCAAAAGAGGGCTGAAACTCTCCGTCGCTAAAATCTAGAAACGTCGTCTCGCCCAGATGGCTGCCATACGCAGCCGCAATTTTTTTGGCAAGTTCCTCAGAGCCTCGTCCGCTAAAAAACTGAACTCCACTATTACAATTCTGCTTCTCAGAGCCGTCCATATCTATTTTTACCCGTTGGTTGTAATAAAACTCTCGATATAAGCTTCCAATTCCTCACGCCCCAGCGCGGAGGTGGAAGAGGTGGTAAACAAGGGGGGGCACTCCTCCCAAAAATCTAGTAGTTTTTGTTGATAGAGGGTGCGATTGGTTTCTAGCTCTCTTGTCGTCAGCTTGTCGCACTTAGTAAAAACTATCGCAAGCGGTACACCGTTTTCACCAGCCCACTGGATGAACTCCAGATCCTGTTTTAATGGCTCGTGACGCGCATCGACAAGTACAAAAAGACAATAGAGATTTTCTCGCTCAAGGATGTAGCTTCGAATCATACGTTCAAAGCCTGCGCGGAGTTTGTGCGATGCTTGTGCATAACCATAGCCTGGTAGGTCTACCAAATACCAAGTGTCATTGACAAGAAAATGGTTAATGAGGCGAGTCTTTCCAGGCATGCCCGAGACCTTTGCCAGACCATTTACCTGTGTCAGCATATTGATGAGCGACGACTTGCCTACATTCGATCGCCCTATAAAAGCGACTTCTGCGCGCCCATCTTTAGGGCACTGTTCCAGTCGTTCGCTACTACATACGAATTCCGCTTTGCGTATTGCCATACCCCACCCTCTACGACAAAGGTAGTAAGAAGTTGGAAGCTTTGCTTAAAGCCCAAAGAGAGGATCATCTTTTCCCGTTTGGGAAGCGTGTGATAAATGTCGGGGACGCGAGTACTCCAGCGAATCACGGGCGACGCATTATAATATGATTACAGAAATCTACAAAGCATTGATAACATTCGCGCGCAATGCGATCTTGTTTTTCGCCCTGAAAGGGCAACACAA
>CAUVMY010000197.1:0-3697 GCA_963552845.1 uncultured Bacteroidia bacterium | reverse complement strand
ACAATTTATAAATGCTTTTATAACCATCTCATCAGACGACGTAGACGTTACACTTGCAGGCTTCAAACCTCGCATCACACTGAAACTCGGTGACTCTGTACACAAAGGAGACACACTCGGAACGGTAGATTACTTCTCACCTCTTATCCAGCAGCCTGCAATTGCAATGTCAACATCAGGTAAAAACAACGTTTGCGACCCTTTCTATTTTACGGGAATCCGAAAACGACCCTATCACAATTACAGATTCTCTTGTTCAAGAAAACGGTTCACAGTATCCGAAATACAAAATGAACTAGATATCATCTACAGCCTCCTAACCGAAGTAAACCCCAATATCTACGACTATAGGCGACGAGAAAGCTTTGATTCGCTATACCAAACACTTCGTGCACAAGCCACAGTACCACTAGTTTATCAAGAATATGTACAACTCTTAAACAAATTCGTCCGCTTTGTAAAAGACCCCAACACTCTCATACACTACAATGCACTACCAGACTCTCTACGAGAACTTTACCTCTACCCCGTCCTTTTCGGTATACAAGGCGACTCGCTTGTAGTCACCCACAACTTTCTTAACATCAGACAACTAAATGGTGCCTCAATTCTTGCTGTTGATGGCGAACCCGCACCATCTATTGTCTCCTTTATTCGCTCACAAACACGAGGCGAAGCCACCCCCTATAACACAGGAGGATATATACCCGAATTACAGCAAATGAACGAATTTGCAAGAGGTGGATACATCTACTACAGATGGTATCGACGCAATAAAGTTACACACGGAATTACGCTTTCATTGCGTAACGGAGAAACAGGAAACTATGCTCAACTCCCCGAAGAAAATGGTTACTCTGACGAACTTCCCCCCAACTTCCAAGCTTATTTCAATAAACTGAAAGACGACACCATACGAACTAAAATACTCTCACACAAAATAGCATACATCGCACTCCCCCAATTCGATTTCGATAACGTAGCACTAATGCATATCGAAAATTTCCTCGACTCAATTGCACGCAAAGGACTTCAAAATCTCATTATAGATGTACGCTACAATCGACGCGGCAATATTAAGAATATAGAAGCAGTATTCGCTCATCTTGCGCAACGCGCCTTTAAATCACACTTATGGTGCGACATAGGCGCACATCTTCCTAGCATACGCGAACGTTACAAAGTCTCTATTACGAACGAGCTGAATCCCTCGGTACACTTTGAGAGTACGCCTGACGAAAATTTGCTACGTGCCGCCAATTCTAACGTATGCAAACCCTCCGAAACTCCATTTAAGGGAACTCTATACGTCCTGACCAACGAATTTACACAAGGCTTAGGCTCTCTCTTCGCCGCATTGGTACGACACGAAGGAAGAGGAATTGTTATCGGACGAGAAACAAACTCGCCATATCATATTCTTTCTACATCCCCTATTTTACGATACTCGCTCCCGCATTCCAATTTCATGCTTAGCGTACCTCTCGTAAAAATGTATTTCGATACTGTACAAAATAGCGACATTCCACAAGGACGCGGCGTAATACCTGATTACAGAATCGGGTACAGCATCCGCGAATTCTCAGGTCAATGTCCCGACTCCATATTAACCTATACGACAGACCTCATAGAAAACGGAGGAGTTACGCACGAAGAATACTCCTTCTGGACAATTCAAAAAATTTTAATCATTGCTTGGGGAATTACCGTCCTAATTGTACTCTTCTTCACGATTCTCAATTCCCGACACCTGCGTGCGCTTCGCAACAAATAGTCACACAAGAACATTCGCAAAAAATTGATTAAGGCAATCCACACAATTGTAGGATCTCGGCGTGCCTTGCCTGCCAATAACATATTGATTATAATACGTAATATCACCCATCAAACCACGTTTTTAAGGTCATTTCATGCCCGTAATTGGTAACGAGTATTTGTGCCTACGACACTTTCATTCTTAGCTTTTGAAGGTGTCAAATCGCTTTTTTCGTTTTGACACCCCTTCATCTCACCGCGTCTGAACACAAACCTTCCTTGCCCCGTAAGCACTCGCCCATATCCCAATAGCGTTAAAATTATTTCTATCAATTCGCAACAAAAATCAGTAAAACAAAATATTCTGAAACTTAGACACGTTATAAAAATAAAACGAGAAAGGCTTTGTAGTCTTGCGTTTTACAGTTAAAAAAAAGAGATACTTTTGCTCTTGCTTTTGCACAAACATTGCAATATGAAATGTTTGGCACGCAATTTGCAACAATTGCCGTCAGAACTAAAAAATGAAATAAAATGGCAGAGACAGTATGGGATGCATGTGGTTTGCGACGCACGCCCTGTCGTGCAGCCGTCCTCCGTTGCTTGTCTGAACAGTCTACAGCACTCTCCGAAAAAGAGCTAACAGCAAAACTTGCAGGAGAATTTGACCGTACAACCTTCTACAGAACATTGCGAGTCCTTGAGCAAAAAGGAATTATACACCGCATCGTAGTAGACCCATCTATGGTGAAATATGCTCTAAGCGCCGAAATGTCGCGAAAAGCCCCACATGGGCATTTTCACTGCAAAGAATGTGGCAAGGTATGGTGTATTGATGACATTGCGCCCGTAAGCTACTTGTTGCCAAGGGGAGCACAGGCAGAGGATGAAGAATTTATCGTACACGGACGATGTGTTGCGTGTATAGCAAAAGAAAAGAGAGCTGCTCTGAAAGAGTAAAAACTCCCTCTAGCTTTCGTGTGTAACCAATTAAACTAAATACCGAATACATGAGATTTTTGAGTTGTGTACTATTTGCTACCATGACGCTTAGCTGCGTAGCACTTTTGAGTTGTAACAAAGAAAAAACAAAAGACACTGAAGGTCCCGCAATCACTCTACATGCTCCCGAAGAAGGAGAAAAACTAGTGATTAACAACGAAAACGGTGTCCATTTCGAAGTAGACCTTTTGGATAGGGGCGGACTTGATTCATATTCGATTGATATTCATGCTGCATTCGATGGACACAAACATGATGCGAATGTGCAAGGAGAGAAAATAAATAATGTAAGAGGCGAGGAAGAACCTTTTGAATATAAAGGTTCATGGAAATTTGAAGGGAAATTAACTTCGACACACGTACACCATCATGATATCAAAATCCTTGAAAAGGATGGAAAAAAGATCAAGCCTGGTAAGTACCACTTTGGTATTTATGCAGTGGATAAAAATGGCTGCCAGAGTCACGTTTATCGTAATATAGAGCTTGTGAAAAAAAGCGAAGATCCTCATGAAGCAGGAGCTCATTTCCACATACATAGAATGCCCGTAAAAGATGTCTTCTACTTTACGAATCTCATCACAGTACAACTTGAAGGGCACTCTGAAGCAGATCCTGTAAAATCTATTCGTGTGATGTTGCTACCCCCAGAGCTCGTAGGTAAAACTGAAGCAGAGTGGAAAGCTGCGGCTACGCCCGAAAAATGTTTTGCAGTAATAGGCGAAGTGCTTGACAAAAACGAAAAAGAACTCGAGATCGAGGCCACTATCATGTTGGGCGAAGAATTTGACAATGCAGGAGGCGAAAAGAAGGGAAAGGGATTGAACTGGAAACCTGGTAAATACATCATCTATGCCGTAGGAGAAACTGTCGGAGGTAATAAGTTCTATCTGCCCACCTCCAAAGCAAAAATCATTGAAGTAAAGAAAAAAGAAGTTTA
>CAUVMY010000196.1:0-3742 GCA_963552845.1 uncultured Bacteroidia bacterium | reverse complement strand
ACAAACCTTCCCTAGTGGTTCCGAGGGTATGGTCTCGGTAGTTGATCTGCTTGGCACGCGTTTGTATAGATCCACAGTATCAGGCGGAAGTGTACATCAATTTTCCTCCGACTTATTCCCTAAGGGTATATACTTTGTTCGTATCGAAATGGAAGGTGAGATAGTATATACTACCCGACTTGTTGTTGAGAGATAAAGGTTTTCTCAACTTCCAATCCCCAAGTTTTTGTTCTTGCTCCTTATTAAAGGGAGGAGAGGAGGTGTGTGTGGTGTGCTGACAAAGCCCTGCGCGACTTTTATAAGTTGGCAATAATGCGTGCAGGAATGCCTCCTACGACTGTGTTTGGAGGAACCTCTTTGTTAACAACAGCCCCTGCGGCAACGACAGAATTTTCACCAACCGTTACGCCGGGAAGAATAATTGCGCCCAGCCCTATCCAAGCGTTTTTACGAATTGTAATTCCTGCCCCAACAAGCTCCCGACGATGTTGAGGTGTCGTCGGATGTCCATCGGTAGTCAGACTCACGCGCGGAGCTATCAGTACGCCTTCTTCAATGATTATGTCGCCACAAAGATCGAGTAGCGAACAATCGTAGTTGATAAAGACGTGTTCGCCCAGCTGCGTATTTCCCCCATAGTTGAGATGAAAGGGAGGAATTATCACACTCGTAGTAGGGATCTCCTGTCTGAATACCGTATTTAGTAGCCCGCGAATAATGGTAGTGTCGTGCTCACGATTCACTCTGTGCATTACCTCGCGAGTTCTTGCACATGCTTCGTTAATCAAATGATAGTCGGGATCAAAAAAAGAGACACTTTCTCCTAAACGAAGACGCTCAAAAATATTACGCAGAGTATCCATCGCCATATTCAAAAATTTAATAGCGACCAATCAGTTCGCGTTCGATGCGTGCATAGATATCGGGCGTGATCCAGATACTAAGTTTATCGCCAGGATGAATTTTCAGTTTTTCGCCCCCATTCCATAGCTCAAGATCGGCTACGGTACATTCATACTGCAAAGCAATTTTATGCAGGAATTCGCCCTTTGCGACCTCGTGCTGGTAGTGTATTCTGCGTCCCTTCTCTAATGGGAAAGGGTTTTGTGAGATCTTGTAACTCTGTGCATGGATGCGGTCGCTATTCGCTATGTAACGTTCTATCTTATTCTTAGGCAGTAAAATAGGCACACTTCCACTAATGGGTTTCGGAACATACCCTTGGCGGTAGCTAGGATTGAGGAAATGGAGTAGTTCTAGTGGGATGTCTGTCCACGAACTAAGAGCGCCAAAGGAAAGAGCATCGGATATCTGAATGGTATCTACTTCTTGAAAACGGATAGGCGGAGCTTGAACCCTTAGGTTATGTTCGGAGTGGTAGTTAAAGATGTATGTGGCTGCGATAAAGGCAGGTACATAGTTTTGTGCTGCTTCGGGGAGGTAGGGGAGGAGTTTCCAAAAATCGGTTTCGCCCCCTGCACGTTGAATGGCTCGCTGCACAGTACCAGGTCCTGCATTGTAAGCTGCTAGGGCGAGTGCCCAATTGCCAAAGACTTTGTAGAGATAGTCGAGGTACAGACAAGCTGCTTCGGTAGATAGGGTAGGGTTCATCCGTTCGTCTACAAAACTATCTACATGAAGATCGAACATCTCTGCGGTATTGATCTTAAACTGCCATAGCCCTACTGCACCGCTTTTTGAAACAGCTAGCGGATTAAGTGCAGACTCTACAACAGAGAGATAAACGAGCTCCAGTGGCAACTGGTATTTGTCTAATTCTTCCCGAAAGATGGGGAGATAGAGCTCGGCAAGTCCTAACATCTGTTGTACTTGCTCGCGTCGTTCAATGCTATAAATTTTAATGTATTTCAGCACGAGTGGATGAAAACGATACGGAAAGGGGGAACGGCGATTGAGTTCGGCTATTCTGTATTCATAGACGAGATCTGGCTGACTTCCAGTAGCAGAGTCTAGCGTATGAGACGTAGTCCAAAGTTTATCGATGTAATGCAAACTCATAAGCCCCGTAGTGAGAACATTGACATTACTTGTCGCCAAAGTCTGTGTCCGATTCTCAAAACTCCGTCCTTCGCTGCGTGCGTAAAGAGACAACACCATGCATACGGCTAGTAACCATCGGAGTTTACACTGCCGTAGGGGTGTGTGGATATCGTTCATTTGCTATGGATTGAAAAGACGTAGTACATCATTTACGTTCGCATAAATGAGTAAGAAGAAGAGCAAAAACATTCCTACTAGCTGAAGGGTAATTAGTACGCGAGTCCCCAGTTTTTTGCCCGTTAGCAGTTCGATAAGGATGAGGATTGCATGTCCACCATCCAGTGCAGGGATCGGGAGTACGTTCATTACGGCAAGCATGAGCGAGAGAAAAGCAGTGAGCGACCAAAAAGAGTTCCAGTCCCACGTACTCGGAAAAATTTTCCCTATTGATATAAAACCTCCCACTGATTTATGTGCCTTTGCCTCGGGTACAAACAAGAGTTTCAGCGAGTTCCAATAATTGTTCAGAGTCGAGCGAAAGCGTTGTGCGCCCGCGACAAACGAAGAGAAAAAGCCGTACTCTTTTGAAGCGAAGTGGAATACTCCCGACAGATTGGTCTCGGGTGCGATACCGATGATGCAAGAATCGGGCACGGCGACACGCGAAGAGGCAAGAGCATTATTCCGTATTACGCCAACCGTTATGGTATCCTCTTTATGAGTATGAATTGAGTGTTTCAACTCGTCGAAAAAGAATGCCGCAGAGTCATTTATTGATACAAGACTATCGCCAACCTTGAGTCCCGCTTCACTTGCAGGCGAGTTAGGGCGCACCATGCCAATTGTTAGAGGGATGCGCGGTTCGTAGAGCGGAGTTCGTTTAAGGAGTTCTGCTAGATAGGCTTTGTCCATACGTACATCCACCTCTTTACCGTCGCGTTCTACTGTCACTACGGCATCGGGCTTTACAACTGAAGCGATAGAGAAATCGGCATAATTTTCATATTCCTTCCCATTCACATAGAGCAGTTTATCACCCGTCTTGAAACCAATATCTTGTAGGAGCGAATCTGCTACAATCCCATAGCGTAGTTCGCTTGTGGGGAGGTAGCTCTCTCCGTTTGCCCAAATGAGACAAGAATAAATTACCCAAGCAGTAATGAGGTTCATGATAATACCGCCGAGAATGATAATGAGACGTTTCCATGCTGCTTTCGCTCGAAATTCGTAGGGTTGTGGTGGTTTCTCTAGCCCGTCCGTGTCCATTGATTCGTCTACCATGCCCGCTATTTTGGCATATCCGCCTAGGGGCAACCAACCAATTCCCCATTCTGTGTCCCCAATCTTTTTCTTGAAGAGCGTAAACCATGGATTGAAGAACAGATAGAACTTTTCAACACGTACTCCAAAAGCTCGTGCAGCAAGGTAGTGTCCGAATTCGTGAAGAAGGACTAGAAGGGAAAGGCTGCAAAGTAACTGTGCTGCCTTGATAAGTACAACCATCTACTTTTGGGTTAATTTGCTAATAATCCACGATGCACTCTCGCGCGCTTCGCGATTGGTTTCAATATATTGTTCGAGGGTGGGTTTCTCTATATAATCTACGAGCTCCAGAGCACGTTCTACCACAATAGGGATTTGCACGAACTTTATTCTGTCGGCAAGGAATGCCAGAATAGCTTCCTCATTTGCTGCATTGAGTATACAGGGAGCATTTCCGCCCGTCTGTCCTGCTGCTATG
>CAUVMY010000195.1:0-3755 GCA_963552845.1 uncultured Bacteroidia bacterium | reverse complement strand
GTCGCATGGAAAAAAGGAGGTACAATCAACGAAAAAGAATACCAACTCACTATCCCAGCAGGAGCACTTTTTTCCGACCTGCATTTCAAAGGGAAAGTCACTAACGACTCTACATTGGGTGCAATAAGCCCTTGCTACGAACTTCACACAGAACAAGTAGGGCTTCGCAAAAATATTACCTTCAGTATTCCCCGCAGTGCTGTACCAGCCGATATTCCACTGGACAAAGTCTATTTAGCACGTTGGAATCGTACAAAGAAGCGTTTTTCGTATCATAGCATACCAACTCATAACAACAATTGGTTTGTATGCAAAACGCGCGAATTTGGTACGTATGCGCTCTTTTTAGATACTGTGCCACCATACGTCGTCAACGAACAATGGGATACTATCTGTGCTGGACAAACTCTGCCCAACGCCTTCCGTTTCGATTTAGTAGTACGCGACTCTAGTACGAGTGTTAGCCCAGTGCACGGGACAATAGATGGCAAATGGGCGTTGTGGGAGTCTGAGCCGAAAGAGGGGTATATTTGGCATCAAGTCGACACTACGTATATGCCACACCGCGAGGGTGCTCATGAGCTACACCTCCTCCTACAAGATGCCGTAGGAAACAAAAAGGAGTTGAATTGTCGTTTCTATAAATAGAGAAATAACTATTTGCTCCTAAACGTGAAAACTTTGATTAAGTGGCTAATTTCAATTGTAGCAAATTGGAATACTGGTGGCATACGAGCAACTGTTAGGGTATTGCCATTTTTTCAAATGCGTTTGTCCTAAGAATTTATGACAATAAACCTGAAACGAGTTTTGGCAGTCTGAAAAAATGGTATACACACAACTTTTTAATCTGGCAGATAAAGCCAACCCTCGTGAAAGTTTTGCGCAAGCTGTCGCTTCTCTTTATAATATAGAGAGATGAAATCCCTATGGCTTCTTATATGTAATGGAGATATATTTTCCCAATGCCTCGATCTACGTTCAAAACTGAGCGAACTCTCCACATTAGTCTATGATAATAGAGGTCTATTTATACTTCCTATAACCGTCTTTTTGATACTCACGACCGCGTGTTGTGCATCTGACCACACACCCTTTTTCCGTCGTAGCACTTCACTAGTAAACGAAAGTGTGAGTATTCTTGCAACTGCAAATCTAACCTACGAATTGGGGCTTACAGATTTTAAGTTTGTGGGGTGGGAACACACTTTAGGCATAGGGGGCACTATCGGGTATGCCTTTACGGGGAGCTGGGGGACTTGTGTGCGCCTATCGTTGCACAAGTATTTGTATTCACGGTGGAATGTCTACTATGGCCTCATGGGAGGAATGTACGGCTTTACTACGGCAAAGGCTCTTGCTCCTAAACCCCTGTATGCGCGCCATTCTTGGGCTTACTATTCCAGTGCTCGCGCCACTGGGGCATAAATGCAGAGTTCGCCCCCTTGTTATTGCACTCTTTCATCGATGGACAAGTAGTGAGTGCAGTCCCCTCTTTTTCTATCGGAGTCGTACAGACCTTCTAAGAACACCTAGCGATACTCTTGGCTGAGTTTCACTTCTCTGACCGAAGCAAGTGCGAAAATCTCGGCAAGCAACGCGTCTGTGTGTACCCGCTCTGCAATGCGGAGATGAAAAATTGCAGTAGCCATCCCACTATTCGTAACCTGCATATCTACCGTACGAACACGTACACGGTGCGCTACCAGCAGTTCGCGGATCTGTACAACTTTGAGTACGCTGGGATCAAACTCAACCTCTAGGGCTTTGAAAAACTCAGCAGAGAAAATACGTTGCTCAAACGATTCGAAGACTACCAACACGACAAGAACGAACAGTGTGGCAAAAAAGGAAAAATAAAAAAGCCCCAACCCTACTGTAATACCTATAGCGGCAGTAACCCAAATAGTCGCTGCCGTCGTAATACCCCGCACCGTAGCCCCAAATTTGATTATAGCACCAGCCCCCAGAAAACCTATCCCACTAACAATCTGAGCTGTAATACGAGCCGCATCGACTGAAAGACCAATCCCCGAAACCGACATGGGTAAGTACATAGAAGCGATGGTAATCAGAGTTGCACCTATGCAAATGAGAATGTGGGTACGCATGCCAGCAGGTTGTCGGTGCATTTCGCGCTCAATCCCAATAAAAAGACCCAGTACAACACTCAACAGAAGACGCAAAAGCATCGTCTGTAGTGGGATCGTGGGGTCTGCAATTTTATCTACAAGCGCTGTCAACATCTTTACTTTGTCTCATAAACCAAGGCAAGTACAGAATGGAAATACTTTAGTAAGTGAGGGCAAAATTAAATATTAATATTTAGCGCAAAGCAATTATCAGACATACTTAAGTGAAGTGCCAAAAAGTTTTGTATCCAACTTTTGGGAGTCACTTCAAAACAAAAGAATCCCATTTTTTCCTACACGCTTTTCGCAACCCTTAACTATGTGATGTGCACGTCGCTTGTGAAACAAGAATTACCATTTAATCTGAAAGCACCCTAATTACATATAAGCATACAGGCTACAATAAGAGTTATAGTTCCACTGTTAATGCTTTCGCATCTTTAAGATCTACAATAAGAGACAGTTTTGTATTGTCTTTTATAAGAGATTGTAGATAGAATTCTGAGAATAACCATTTCAGATCATGTTCTGTCATTTCATTCACTCGCTTTTTCACAGGAGGCGCGATTCCGATACTGTACTTTGAGGCTACATATCGCGAGTAATCTGTAAAGGAGATAATAAATTCTGCAGAAACATCTTTTGTCTCACCATTTACGCTTTGGATTATACGAAGCCCTGTAATATTGTATGGTTTGGGATAGGGAGGTAAAGTCAAAGGTCTGTTTTCGCCTGTATCACCAAACTCTTTAGAGAGAGACGTAAATTGCGTCGAACCCTCTTTAATTTCTTCTCCATAAAACTTTATATAAAAGTGTTTTGAGTCCTCTGTTCTAACTTTTGCCTTATTGGGAACAAAGTATGAATTGAAGAGGTGACGTATCGTCGGTTCGCTGTATTGGCAAGAAAAACAAGAAAAGACAACGAATAAAAGAAATAGGGCTATTTTTATTTTCATTGTATTTCCTCCTATTTATTGGGTCTTATCTCCAAAATATTCTTAAGCGCATAACGAAAATAATATGGGTTCGTTGCACGGAGCGCTGAAGACTTTTTGAAAGTACTAGCTCTTTCTCAAGTTCATTTTTTGTGTTTGTAGTATTACACTGAGTTTCTTGTAAGCCGATCTCTTCTTTTGTGCAGGCCAAAAACACCAAAGAAGAAGATACTAACAATACTTGTAATAGTGCTTTATTCATGAGAGTTCATATTGGTTTGTTAAAGATAGAACTCTGCATTTCTATTTTCAATCCCCATAATTGAGGATTTTACAAGCATTTAGGTTGGGTTTCTTACCTGACATCATCCCAATCGCCCACTCCTGGAATAGGATTCCCGATTGAGGCATTGGGTTCTCGTAAAAAAAGAAGGCGTGAAAGAGTTGCCACAACGTCGCGCACGTAGATAGGAGTCACAATTTTTCGAGGTTGTAGTTTCCACCCGTACATAACAAGTGGTACCCGATCTTCGTACGAATAATTAGAGTTGCGAGCTTTGGTAGATAACGAGGATTGCACTACCCAACCTGGCATAAGATCTATTAGCAAATGCCCCGAACGTTTCGGATGAAACCCACCCAAGGCGCGTATAATACGCTTGTTGCCAGCTCCCCCCCACTGCACT
>CAUVMY010000194.1:0-3773 GCA_963552845.1 uncultured Bacteroidia bacterium | reverse complement strand
GCTTATGCTATGCCTTTACAAACAGGAATACAAGATTCGCGATATATACACATCAAAACACCGGTTACAGATTCGATGCGTGTTATTGTAGCACCTTATTCTGCCGTTTCGCGCGATCTGCGTAACCAAGCTAAGGTAAAAGCAACGCGACAAGAAAAAGGTAGAGCGACTTTTTAATAGACCATTGGTATGCCAATACACTCGCCGAGCTTTCTTGCTGTTGAGAGTTCAGATGCCTACAGCTCAGTAGCTATCTGGAGGGAGGAGAGGCTGTGTGTACGCGAATCTACTACACACAACGATCATGCGGAAGTGCTCACAACTATGATCGCTTCTGCTCTCGACGAGATGGAAATTTCTTTAAACGATCTCGCTGCCGTCGGCATCAGTCAAGGACCTGGCTCGTATACTGGGCTTCGCATAGGCTATGCTACCGTAAAAGGGTTATGTTTTGCCTCGCGGATACCACTTATTGCTATTCCTACGCTTGCTGCACTTGCAGGGGCAATAGAACGCGAAGCAAATCTCTCGCCTAAAGACGATAACTACTGTTGTGTACCTATGATAGATGCTCGACGCATGGAGGTATACACACAAACCTTTTTACCAGGACTACGAGCCATATCCGAGCCATATCCGTGTATTCTTGACGAAAAATTCCCTGATCGACCAGCCGATAGGCATGCATACTATGCAGGTAATGGTGCGGAAAAGGCAAAATATCTTTTCCCCGCTGCCGACTGGACGTTCGTTGACTACCCTACGGTGCGCGCCAAAGATTTGCTACCGATTCTTGAGGCGCGTTATCTAGAACATTTGTTTGAAGATCTAGCCTACACAGAACCTCTATATGTCAAGGACTTTGAAGCTACGCCTAGTCGTCGCACTCCTTTGTGTAACCTGCGAGCTACCCTTTCAGACGGCAATAGCGCAGAATAAAAGTGTAGCACTTCCGCCTTTTCAAAAAGGAGAAATGCTTTATTACAACGTGCGTTATGCCTTTGCTAAAGGAGCCGAGGTGGTCTTTTCGGTTTCCGATACGCTTATTGGCGATAGGAGCTACTTTCATCTGACCATTGACGGACGAACAACAGGTATGGTTGGCGTCCTTTATCCGTTGCACGATGTCTACCATGCCTACACCGATAAAGTCACAAACTTGCCCATTAAGGCTGTACGAAATGTTAGTGAACAAAGCTATAAGGACTATAAGGTGGATTTGTTCGATCGTACTACGCGAGCCGATTCTGCTGTTGTAACACGCGAAAGTGACGAAAAAGTAGTGCTCCCTAAAGATGTGTACGATCTGGTCTCGCTTGGCTATTCGCTGCGAGTACAACTCTCGCAAACGAGATTTGCAAAAAACTCCCTCTTTTCTTTTCCCACTTACTTTAATGCAGAGTATTTCCCATTTGCAGTCCGCTATGTGGGGGAAGAAGTGGTACGTACAGATTTCGGGAAAGTGCGCTGCCACAAATTTATACCTCGCATACAAAAAGGCGACCTCTTCAAGGAAAATGACGCTGTTACGATATGGTTCTCTGCCGACGAGAACCACCTCCCCATTCGCATAGAGTTCAAGCTTTTTCTAGGTGCAATGGTTTGCGAGCTCAAAACATTCCGTAAGCTGGTAGCGCCCTTAGTAGTGATGCAATAGGTGAGCGCGTTCTGCTAAAAAATGCGAACTTTGTGCAGTGTAACATTGTAACAGAATATGAGAATCATGAAATCGCGCGCGTTACTATTTTTGGCTACTGTTGCTACTATGTTAGCTTTCTCTGCTTGCTCAAAGGAAGAAGTTAAAAAGAACGTAAAAGAGATTGTTGCCACTGACCTTTCTAACGTAATTGGAACTTGGACAGGAACGTATACAACGCTTTCGCTTACATTGGGTGAACTTGGAGAAATCGAAGTAAAACCTGTTGAAGGCGACAAAGAAGCCTTAATAGTTGATACGAAAGACTTCAAAGACATAAAGATTAAGATATCTGCAAATGCTGCTGGCGTTATAACGGGCAATGCTGAAAAGGCGGGAGATATCGAATCGGGAACATTGGTCTATAAGAAGGGAGAGAAAGATAATACCTTGAAATTTACGGTTAATACAACCAAAGAGAGTACCAAGAAAAGTTTCATTTTTTCGAGTACTGAAAAGAAGTAAGGCTCTTTTCGAGCAAAAAGATAGTACGAGACGCAGTCTATCACCATGATAGACTGCGTTTTTTTTTATATGCACTACGTGGTATTCTTTCTTTCGCCTTTTTCATCAGGGTGGTTTGTATTTTCTTACACTCTTATGGACATTTCCGAGCATCTTCGCTTTCCTAGACTCTTTTTACCTTTGCCTGTGGTAACACAAATATGAATACATCATCATGCTGAGTTTTCTCTTGTTGCAAATACAAGTGGGAGCAGCCGAGGCTGCTGCGCCTGCACAGATAGAGCTAAGTCTGTGGGAGATGGCGCTAAAAGGTGGCTGGATTATGATCCCGCTTGCCTTCCTATGGTGTCTTGGGCTTTATATCTTTTTCGAACGCTTTTGGTCTATTGAGAAAGCATCACGCGTCGACCAGAATTTCATGAATCAAATCAAGGAGTTTATTATGGAAGACAAGATTGATGCCGCACGGAGCCTGTGTGCAGCCAAGCGTACCCCCGTAGCAAACATGATTGCAAAAGGTATAGACCGCATGGGACGCCCAATGCAAGATCTCAGCACCGCAGTAGAAAACGTTGGAAACCTCGAGGTGGCTAAGCTAGAAAAAGGCCTACCCATGCTTGCTACCATAGCGGGAGGAGCGCCGATGATTGGATTTCTGGGCACAGTAATTGGTATGATCCAAGCTTTCTACGATATGTCTATGGCGGGCAATAATATCGATGTAGGGCTTCTCTCAGGCGGTATCTATACGGCAATGGTTACCACAGTTGCTGGGCTAGTTGTTGGTATCATGGCCTACTTCGGTTATAACTACTTAGTGGCTCGAATTGAAAAAGTGGTCTTCCATATTGAGGCGAATGCCATGGAGTTTATGGATCTGCTTAATGAGCCCGTATCTAAGTAAGTGGCGATGAAACTTAAACGTCATTCGAAGGTTGAGAGCACATTTCAGATGTCCTCTATGACCGACATCGTCTTCTTACTCCTTGTCTTTTTTATGGTTACATCCACGCTTGTAAGCCCGAATGCCCTGAAACTTTTGCTACCGCGTAGCAATAGTCAGACGGCGGCAAAACCCATTACTACGGTGAGCATCACGTCTGACCTACAATTCTATGTTGAGCAGACTCCTGTCCCCTTCAATACCCTAGAGGTCTTTTTGCAAAAGAAATTGCAAGGACAAGAAGAACCTACAATCTCGTTGCATGCAGACCGTTCGGTGCCAGTGGAAGAGGTTGTGAAGGTTATGAATATTGCCAAAGACAACCACTATAAACTGATTCTCGCTACCTCGCCACTTCCCAAAAACTAGATCTACAGTGTCGCCTTCACACAATAATTCCTACAGTTGGTCTTCTCACGATCCGCGTATTCGTCGTCGAGCGTGGATTGCGCTCCTGCTCGTTCAGCTACTTCTCATACTAGTGCTATTCTATTTTGGCTTTGTAACTCCTTTACCCTTGCCAGGCGAGGAAGGAGTTACCATAAGTTTCGGTACAGAGCAAGGGGGGCAGAATCTTACTTGGCAGGAAACGAGTGTGAAGCCTGTGCAGAATTATGTTCCAGAGCCTGTGCGAGAGGTTGAGGAAAAACCGTTAACACAGGATTTTGA
>CAUVMY010000193.1:0-3777 GCA_963552845.1 uncultured Bacteroidia bacterium | reverse complement strand
GACCGTATACTTCACCTCGGAAGATCCATACTTTTACTCCAATAATTCCTACTTTAGTTAAAGCCTCTGCGAGTGCATAATCAATATCTGCACGAAACGTATGTAGCGGAATTCGTCCTTCTTTTACTGTTTCAGTGCGTGCCATCTCAGCACCTCCCACACGCCCAGCAATCTGGATTTTAATTCCCTCTGCACCCGCACGCATTGAAGATGCTACAGCCATTTTCATAGCACGACGGAAAGATGCTCTTCCCGCTAACTGGTGTGCAATATTCTTAGCAACCAAGTAGGCATCGAGTTCGGGTCTTTTTATCTCGAAGATATTAACCTGTACATCGTTGAGTTCTTTCTTTGTGAGTTTGCTTAGCTCACTACGAAGTAAATCAACCTCTTGTCCTCCTCTTCCGATAATAGTACCAGGTCTTGAGGTATGTATAGTTACTGTGACAAGTTTCAGAGTACGTTCAATTACGATGCGAGCAACTCCAGCATTCGACAAACGCTCACGGAGATAACGACGAATTTTAGCATCCTCAGCAAGATTTTTAGCATAATCATTGCCTCCATACCAACTAGAGTCCCAACCTTTTATAATTCCCAATCGGTTACCGATCGGATTTACCTTCTGTCCCATGCTACTTCACCGTTTCAACGTTATCTTGACTCACTGCACTTTCAATTGCGGTCTTCCGCTGCTCCTTTTCAAGTCGAGCTCCTACCTCTAGTGTAATGTGACACGAACGTTTCAGAATACGATTAGCTCGTCCCTGTGCTCTTGGACGAATTCGCTTCAAGGTAGCCCCCTCATCCACCATGATTGTTCGTACCACTAAGCCTTCGCTATCCACGTCTTTATCTGGGTTCTTAACCCCCCAATTTGCGAGCGCAGACACCAATAATTTTTCTACTCTTGGTGCACATCCCTGGGTAGAATAGCGTAAAAGTCCTAACGCCTTGTTTACTTCTACGCCACGAATCATATCAGCGACTAAACGCACTTTTCGAGGCGAGAGCGGACAATTACGCAGCACGGCGTACGTACGCTCCTTATTGGCTTCGGCTCTCCGCAGTGCAGAATT
Organism: uncultured Bacteroidia bacterium; assembly: GCA_963552845.1. Lineage (GTDB taxonomy): Bacteria > Bacteroidota > Bacteroidia > Bacteroidales > CAJPTX01 > Bacteroides_D. Next base: position 2,698 of record CAUVMY010000193.1, on the reverse strand, counting down.
AGCTTTTCTTTTTCCCATTGCAATACCTACGCTTACTTACGATTTTTATTTCCAGCATGACCTCTAAAAGTACGCGTGGGAGCAAATTCACCGAGTTTATGTCCTACCATATTTTCAGTGATATAGACAGGAATAAACTTATTTCCGTTATGAACATTGATTGTATGTCCAACGAAATCTGGTGAAATCACAGAAGCGCGTGACCAAGTCTTTAATGCTTGCTTTGTGTTCTTTTCATTCATAGCTAGAATCCGGCGCTCTAGCTTATAGGCAATAAACGGCCCTTTCTTCAATGAACGACTCATTTGTTAGTTCTCCCTACGCTCTTTTGCCATTACCACTTTTCCGTCGCTCAACAATGAAGCGCGTAGATGGCTTCTTCATCTTACGAGTCTTATATCCTTTAGCCAAAAGTCCTTTGCGAGAACGAGGATGTCCTCCAGAGGCTTTCCCTTCACCACCACCCATAGGGTGATCCACAGGGTTCATGGCAACCCCACGCGTATGCGGACGGATACCTAACCAACGGCTACGACCTGCTTTCCCAGATTTCTCAAGATTATGCTCGATATTAGAAACCTGACCAACAGTCGCCTTGCAAGTAAGAAGCACCATACGAACTTCACCGCTAGGCATACGAAGTGTTGCATATTTTCCTTCACGAGAAAGTAATACGGCTGCTGTCCCCGCACTACGTACCATAACTGCACCTCCGCCAGGTCGCAATTCAACGTTGTGAACTGCTGTCCCTAACGGAATATCAGACAAATAGAGTGTATTGCCAACTTCAGGATCAATTCCACGTCCAGCTTCTATAACCTGACCAACTTGCAGACCATTAGGTGCCACAATATACCTTTTTTCTCCGTCAGGATAGCAAACTAACGCAATTCGCGCAGAACGGTTCGGATCATATTCTATAGTCTTTACTACTGCTTTTACACCTTCGCGCTCGCGATAAAAATCCACAACACGATAACGACGTTTATGACCGCCACCGATGTGGCGCATTGTCATCTTCCCTGTATTGTTTCGTCCACCCGAACTTTTAAGAGGCGCTAACAAAGACTTTTCAGGACGACTAGTCGTAATCTCTGCAAAGCTACTCACACTGCGGTGACGTTGACCAGGAGTCACCGGTTTTAATTTACGTACTGCCATCCTTACCTAGATATTGCTAAAGAAATCAATTACGTCTCCTTTTCGCAACTTGACAACAGCTTTTTTATAGCTATTTGTACGACCAATAAAGACGCCCTTTTTCGTGATGCGCGACCTTCTTTTTCCTTCGTAACGCATCGTATTCACAGAATCAACACGCACGCCATAGAAATCTTCTACTGCACGTGCAATTTGGATTCTGTTCGCATTTTCAGCGACAATAAAAGCGTACTGACTCAGTCGTTCAGCCTGCTTTGTCATCTTCTCTGAAACGACGGGACGTATCAAAATGCTCCCTAAACTACTCATTACCTACCACCGACTCCTCTCTTGCAAACAAAGATGACAACTCACCTAATGCACTGACCGTCAAAACCAAGACCTGCGATTCGAGAACACGATATGTGTTCAAGAGATCAACAGGTAAAACACGGACGTTCTTTAAGTTCCGTGAGGACAAAGATACAAAAGAATTTGCTTCTGGCAGCAAGAAGAGAGACTTCTTATTGTCAACCCCCAACGAACGACACAGTTTTACAAATTCTTTAGTGCTGGGCTTTTCAAACTGAAAATCCTCAACCACTACAATAGCATTATCTAATGCCTTGTAAGTTAACGCTCCGCGACGTGCTAAATCTTTAACCTGCTTGTTTAGCTTGAAACGATAATCTCGGGGTCTAGGACCAAATACTCGTGCACCACCCCGAAAAAGAGGGGAGTTAATATCGCCAGCGCGAGCTCCGCCAGTTTCTTTCTGTCGTTTCAGTTTTCGAGTACTTCCCGAAAGTTCACTGCGTTCCTTAGATTTGTGCGTACCTTGACGTTGGTTTGCCAAAAACTGACGCACATCCATATAAATAACGTGATCATTGGGCTCAATACCGAAGACGGTATCAGGTAGATTAACCACGCTAGCAGTGGGCTCTCCTGCTCTATTCACTACTTTTAATTCCATTGACAGTCCCCCGCTACTTATTGATTATTACATACGAACCCTTTGCACCTGGTATAGAACCCTTGACAAGAAGGAGATTCGATTCGGGAATGATGCGAATTACACGTAAATTCGATATCGTTACCTTTGCACCTCCCATGTGCCCTGCCATACGAAGCCCTGGAAATACACGACTGGGGTAAGAAGACGCTCCTACAGAACCTGGTGCACGCTGGCGGTTGTGCTGACCATGTGTAGATTCACCAACTCCCGAGAAACGGTGGCGTTTTACAACACCTTGAAATCCTTTCCCTTTCGATATACCTTGAATATCTACCCACTCTACACCTTCAAGAATATCACTTAGGTTTATAACATCACCCAACTGGTATTCTTTTTCCCAATCTTGAAACTCTGCTAAGTAGCGTTTCGGAGTAGTACTTGCCTTTGCAAAGTGTCCAAGCAATGCCTTAGTAGTGTGCTTTTCTTTTTTTTCAGCAAACCCTAACTGTAGTGCAGCATATCCGTCACGTTCAGGTGTACGCACTTGTGTTACAACGCAAGGACCAGCCTCAATTACGGTACAGGGGATATTACGTCCCT
>CAUVMY010000192.1:0-3809 GCA_963552845.1 uncultured Bacteroidia bacterium | reverse complement strand
ATTCCTGTCTGGTTGATAAGTTATAATGACCGCAGTTTCCCCGATATTGATACAATGACTACCTTGATACGAAAATACAGGAACGTGGAAGTTGTTTACAAGCAATATAGTAATTCGCGAGGCGGAAAAGGGAGTGTGGCAGGCAGTCGTGAAGTATTACTTGTATGCAGAATGTAAAACATTTTTTCATGGTAAATACATTTGAAACTTACGAAAAAGCATTTGCACAACAGAACTTATCGTATTTCAATGGAAATGTAGAAGGGATTCTGTGGTTAAAACTTCGTGCTATAGCACGAAGGAAACAGCTTGTAACGTTTATGAAACAAATGGGGCTTGCAGCTGCGTCTAAAACAATAAAGAAACAAACTATTGAATTATTCTACTCCTTAAGTACAGATGTGAATAAAGCGAATCTAGTCTTGGATGTATTTTTACGTAATGTTGAAAATGAGCTATATGCCGAACTTGATATAAATACAGAGCAACTCAAGGAAGATCTCTATAATGTAAGAGATTACCATTGGGGAGGTGATTATAACAATTCGCTTGATCGTTACTTAATAAAATCATATGTCAAGGGATTACCTTCATTTCAAAAGCTTCTAGAACAAAAGGAAGACATAGCCGAAAATGCTTGGCATTATGTGAAGAATAGTTGGTACAATCATTGGACATCTTATCTTATAGAATCTATTTTTAAGAAGCACGATCGTGTGGTATCGGCTGTTGGCGCAATTAGGTCAGTAGATTTTTTTGTTGATGACTGCCCAATAGATCTGAAGGTGACATATTTCCCAAAAGTTTATATGGATTTAAAATTTAGAGAATGTACTGGAAGTAATGAGATAGCATGGTTAAAACAAAAGGCAAAAGAAAGAGAGTTTAGAATACCGCAGCGCATGGATAGCGCAACATTAGAATACTACTTACGCGAAAAGTTCGCAGAATCTGGCGCCAAAGATATACTAGATGAATTAAGAGGTATTAAGGAGAAAATATTAAACAAAACCATTGCAGCCCCCGAAGAATTAATGCTCTGGTTATATGTAAATCAAGGAGAAATGCGTTTCGGAGCAGAAAATAGGTTATTCCTTATACTGATAGATCTTGATGATTTTACGCAGTCGTGGAAACTAAAGAGGGCATTTGATATGCTTACACCAAAAATCAACTCCTATTTATCGTCATTTGCCGTAGAACAACTAAGCGAAATCTCCTTTTTGCATCAAGGACGTATATATACCAGTCTTTCAGATTCTCTTTTCGTCCTAAAATGATTACTATCCTTCCTTTATTTCCTCTCTTTCCTTTCCTACTTCCTTCGTCCTTTTCTATGTAGTCCTTTCGTCGTGTTAATACCTTTTCGCGTTTGTGTGCTGTTTGATCTGTAATGAGTCTCCTCTATAACTTCAAAATCGGCAAGACGTTTTTCTAGATCGGTATGTACGACGCGTACCTCTACTACGTCGCCTAAACGGAATTCGCGCCCTGTATGCGAGCCCCGTAAACAGAACTCGTCAGCATAGTAGAAATACATATCGTCCTGTAAATCGCGTACACTTACTAAACCCTCACACTTTGAGTCGGACAGCTCAACGTAGAAGCCATAATCCATAACACCCGAAATTACCCCCGAAAAGACCTTTCCAATACGTTTGCTAAGGTATTCTACCTGTTTGTATTTTATCGAGGCTCGTTCGGCATCTGCTGCCGTTTTTTCTTGGTTAGAGGCAAGCTGGCAGGCTGAGGCTAACTGTGTTTCGCGAACAGGCGCTTCCGAAGCAAGTACCGAGGAAAGAATTCGGTGCACCAGCATGTCGGGGTAGCGGCGAATAGGAGACGTGAAATGCGTATAGTATTCGAAAGCAAGCCCATAGTGCCCAATGTTCTGGGTAGAATAGATAGCCTTTTCCATTGAACGTACTGCCAGTATACCCACAAAATGCTCCTCGGGCTTCCCTTTAAAAGCTGCTAGCACTGATGCAAGCGCCTTGCCATCAAATTGTTCGCGCGCTTCCTTGTAAGGCACTCCAAGCTTAGCTATGATACGCAGGAAGCTATCTAGTTTTTCCTCCTTGGGTCTTGCATGCACGCGGTAGACAAACGGATAGCCCTTTTCTCCTTTACGCGCCTTGGCAACAAACTCTGCCACAGTGCGATTGGCAAGAAGCATAAATTCCTCTATCAGTTGGTGCGACTCTGTGTAGGGAACGGGTTCTACGCCAACTGGTTCGCCTTTTTCGTTGAGTTGAAAACGAACCTCCTCTGTCGCGAAATCTATAGCTCCATTCCGAAAGCGTTCCGTACGAATCTGTTGTGCCAACTGGTTGAGTGCTAATACCGCTTTGGCGTAAGGGCTAACACCGCCCTCAATAATTGCTTGTACCTCTTCGTATGTAAAACGCTGTTGCGAACGGATCATACTACGTCCCATCCAACTACTCAGTACCTTACCGTGAGCATCCATCTCAAAAAGTACAGAATAGGTGAGTTTGTCTTCATTAGGGCGGAGCGAGCAAAGATCGTTGCATAGCTTTTCGGGGAGCATGGGAACAGTACGGTCTACCAAGTAAACGGAAGTCCCTCGATTTTGCGCTTCAGTATCAATAATATCTCCTTCTTTCACGTAGTGCGTTACATCGGCAATATGTACTCCTATTTCGTAGTGCCCATTGTTTAATAGCTTGTACGAGAGGGCATCATCAAAATCTTTTGCCGTAACTGGATCTATGGTAAAAGTACACTCTCCGCGAAAGTCTCGCCGTGTTGCTATCTCCTTTTCTGTAATCTTGTCACTGATTTTTTCCGCAGCCGTAGTCACATTCTCAGGATAAGTATAGGGAAGGTCGTACTCTGAAAGTATGGCGTGCATTTCGACCTCGTTCGTGCCACTTTGCCCCAGTACTTCCACAATTTCTCCTTCAGGGTAGCGCTCATCTTCCAACCAGTCGGTCAGACGTACACGCACTTTCATACCGTCTTGTCGCTTGCCACCAGCAGGATAGCCAACCGTAATAGCCTTAAAAGGTACACGCGCCGTAGGGACTACGAACCCAGCGCGACCTTGTATATATAGCGTACCCACATAGAATTCTCGTGCACGCTTTTCTATGCCCACGATTCGTCCTACAAGACCATTGCCATCTTTTCCTTTGTGATAAACTATGTGTACCGTATCGCCCTCGAGCACGTGCGTGCCGTGCCGCTCACGATCTACTGTAATGATTGTGCCGTTTTCCAGTGTTACACAAGCTTTTTTATCCTGTGCTGGCGAATAGATGCTGTAGATACCTATACCCTCTTGTGGCATTTGGGCTAATTGGTAGCGCCCAAAGGCAATACGTCGTAGGTAGCCCTGATCGGTGAGTTCGCCAAATACAACCTCTAACAGATGCTGTACTCCTCGATCTTTAATTCGAAAATAATGTGAGAGAAGTCTATTGTTCAATTCTTCGTTCGGGTGAAGCATAGTATAGTCTAGCACCCATGCTGTTATATCCTGTTTTGATATTTCAGGGCGACTGTTCCGTCGTGGCATCGTAAAAGTTTAAGATTTGGAAAACAGAAGAAAAAGATATGGCAAAACTCTCATGTAGGAGAGGCATGCCATATCTGTGATCGTGAATTATGTTTGGGAGTTAATTTAGAAGATATAAGCGTATAGAATCCCCCAACCACTGTTGTACGCAGCGTAATCCTTGGAGTTAGAAAGGTTTATAAAACCACGCTCATAAAAGAGCGAAAGCTGATGCCCATAAATACGCAATCCCCCGTGTACACGTCCTGAAAGATCGAAACGATTGCCA
>CAUVMY010000191.1:0-3828 GCA_963552845.1 uncultured Bacteroidia bacterium | reverse complement strand
CAGTAACTCTTTTCAGCGCCACGCCCTACACGTCCCCGTAATTGATGAAGCTGCGTTAGCCCAAAACGTTGTGCATCTTCTATCACTATCACCGTAGCATTCGGCACATCTACGCCGACCTCTATCACAGTAGTAGCCACTAAGAGGTTCACTGCTCCGTTTGCAAAGGTCTGCATCACCTCTTCTTTCTCAGCCGCGGACATCTGTCCGTGAAGCATCCTCACGCTATACTGCGGTGCTGGAAAAACTTCTTTCATCTGCTCGTAGCCTTCAGTGACGCTCTTTAAGTCCAATGCCTCAGACTCATTAACCAGCGGATAAACCACGTAAACCTGATGCCCCTGTGCAATCTCCTTTCGCAAGAAGTTGTAGAGCTGATCTCGCTGATTTTCGTGCAAAATATGCGTTTCTATGGGCTTGCGTCCCATAGGCAATTCATCAATCACACTAATATCTAAGCCAGCGTAAACCGTAAGCGCTAAAGTTCGCGGAATTGGAGTTGCCGACATAACAAGGATATGAGGGAGAATCTCTGGATTCTTGCCCCACAACTTGGCACGTTGCGCCACGCCAAAGCGATGCTGCTCATCCACTATCACTAAGCCTAGATTGTGAAAAGTTACCTCGTCCTCTATCAGTGCATGTGTACCGATAAGGATATTCACGACTCCGTCTCGCAAGCCTTCATGTATTGGACGTCGTTCCTTTTGCGTTACACTTCCTGTGAGGAGTTCCACCCGCACAGGCATATTGCCAAGCATGCGGCATATACTCCGATAATGCTGCGTAGCCAGTATCTCGGTCGGAGCCATCAGACACCCTTGCAATCCATTGTCCACAGCAAGCAATAGTGAAAAAAGTGCTACTAGCGTCTTACCAGATCCCACATCGCCTTGCAACAAACGGTTCATTTGCCGCCCGCTTCTCATGTCGGCATGAATGTCTCGCAGTACCCGTTTCTGTGCCTCAGTCAACGAAAAAGCCAAATGCTCCTTGTAGAAGTCATTAAATAATTCGCCGACTCGTGAGCAGACAATACCGCGCACTTGCGTATCGCGTGCTAAAAATTCCGCTTGCTCCAGTTGCAGGCAGAACCACTCTTCGTACTTAAAACGCAATCGTGCTCTTTCAACATCTGAGCTCTGGCGCGGAAAATGCAAACATAAAAAAGCATCGGCACGAGTGAGCAAGTGATACTTGTTTAGTATATCTTGGGGCAGGATCTCTTCTATTCTACCCGCCAAAAAGCGCAAACAAATGCCTTGAATTTGCATTATACGTCGGCTATGTACGTACTGCCGCTTAAGCTTCTCGGTAACTTCGTAAACGGGTTCAAGTGCAAGCTTTGGCGATCGCCCCTCGGCAAGAGGCTCTAGCTCAGGATGCACAAAATTGTACACATGCATAAAAAGCGACGGACGCCCCCAAAGAACATAGCGCGTACCTATCGACAACTGTTTGTAGATGTACTGATGCCCCTTAAAAAAGAGCACCTGAAAGACTCCACTCGGATCTCGGAACTGTGCCTCCAGACGCTTCTTTGTTCCCTCGCCCGAATAGGCAATATGCTCGAGTGTGGCAACCAGCTGCACGGGAGTCGTAGTATCCTGAATTTGCGCATAGAGGGTCACCTTCGTCCGATCGTTGTAACGAAAAGGGGAATACATCAATAGATCTTCCAAAGAGTATATCCCTAGCTCCGTCTGAAGAGCCTGCACCAGTTTCGGAGCTAACCGCAGCACACTCAACGAGGACTCTAGCAAACTACTTGACATCACCTACCCGAATTACGACTTTACGCGACGATAGCCTCGGGAGAACCCGAACAGCGCTCCGAGTAACCCCAAGCCATAGCCCAAAATCATGATTACACAAGCATACACACTACGAAAAGCAAGCTTAATATCGTGAAAACGCGACTGGGCATCTACAAAAAGCAAGAGGAAATAGATAATAGCAAGCACTCCAAAAACCAAGTACTGCCAACGCGTAAGCGGGACAAAGAGCACCAAGGCTAGCAGAACAATACCCACTGAGGGGAGAATATGTACCAGTTTCAAAGAACCTCGATGGAGGCGTGAAAGCATGAAACGCGCCGTTCCTGAATGGTAGACTTGCATAAAGAAACTTCGCCAACTTGTACGACGTTTGTGGTAGACAAATAAACGAGGCGCTAAATACGAATGGTAACCCGCTTCTACCAAACGCATGCTCAGATCTACATCCTCGCCATAGCGCAAATCCTTAAAGCCTCCAACTGCACGAAATGCAGATAGGCGTACTCCCATATTGAAAGTACGCGGATAGAACTTATCGGACACCTCATTGCCGCCACGGATGCCGCCCGTACTAAACGGAGAGGTCATAGCATAGCTTATTGCCTTCTGAATGGGCGAAAAGTTCTCGTTCCAAGCATCTGGTCCACCCCACAAATCTACTTGTGTGGTCGTAGCAAGCCACTCATAGCACGTCAGCATGTACTGCGAGGGAAGCGTACAGTCCGAGTCCACAAAAAGCACAAACTCACACGTGTCGCCTAAAATTTCTACTCCCTTATTACGCGCTAAGGCGGGACCTGTATTGGCTTGTTCCACATAGGTAAGATCGAGGCTATCCTCGAATACACGGCATACGTGCGACGAAGAGAGGCTAGAGCCATCTTCTACGACAATAACACGGAAATTGCGTTCTTGTTGTGATACTAAGCTCACCAGCAACTCTTGCAACTCATCGGGACGATTGTAGACAGCTACCACAATCCCCAGCCTCTGTTGACTCATTCTGTTTTGCCTCCTCGCCTCTGCTGCGCGTTTGTCGCAAGTGCTGCCACAGAGCGTTCTACAAAGGTAAACAACCCCTGATAGTCGTCAGCATCAAACCAGCGAATGGCGTGGTTTCGTTTCCACCACTTCATCTGTTTACGCGCATACTGCCGTGTATGTACCTTAATGAGCTCAATTGCTTCTGCAAGCGTACACTTGCCGTCGAAATAGTCAAAGAGTTCCAAATACCCCACGGTCTGCAAAGCAGGAAGCATTCTGTAAGGCAGTAAAGCCTCTACCTCCGAAACAAGCCCCTCAGACACCATCATATCTACGCGGCGGCAAATGCGTTCGTAGAGTTCCTCGGAGTTTCGGCGTATTCCTACCGAAACTAAAGAAAAAGGTCGGGATTGCTTTTGCTGTTCAAGCCACGAACAGTACGGACGCCCTGTCTGCAGTGTTACCTCCAGTGCGCGCAACACACGTGCACCATTGTAACGATCAATACGCTGTGCTGTGGCAGGATCTAGGGTTTGCAAACGCGCAAAAAGAGTTTCAACTCCTTCAGCATGCAACTGTTCTGTAAGCGTTGCTCTAAGTTCCATATCGGGTACAGGAAAGGCATCAATACCTTGTGTAAGCGCATCCATGTAAAGCATTGAACCACCAGTAAGAATTGCCAAATGCTGGCTTCTACGCAGCTCTTCTATCAAGTGCAGCGCCTCTAGTTCAAACTGTCCTGCCGAGAACCTTTCAATAATGCTGTGACTCCCCACAAAATAGTGCCGCACTCTGCGCGTTTCCTCGTCTGTTGGGCGCGCTGTACCTATCGACATTTCACGGTAACACTGGCGTGAGTCCGACGATATGATAGGACACTCTAGGACTTCTGCCAAACGAAGTGAAATGGATGTCTTGCCAACACCCGTAGCACCATACAAAGCAATTAAAACAAAATCGGGGCTAGACAAAGCAGCTCTCACTCATAAAGGTCTCTGAGATCTTCCAATACCGAATCCTCCATAGCGGGACTCGGGGCAGGATCTGCACCAACTGCTTTCAAGCA
>CAUVMY010000190.1:0-3839 GCA_963552845.1 uncultured Bacteroidia bacterium | reverse complement strand
GGGGAACGACGACCTTACTCGTACGTGGATGTACTTGCAAACAAGCGACCATTTTTACTACATGTGTACCAAGTGGTTTAGCGATGGCGATGTACACAAGTATTTTAATCCTTACGATTCGCCTTACGAAGCTTTTGTGAACTATATGAATGTACTTTCCGATTTCTTGTTGGAATTGAAAAAAGCAGAATCAAGAATTTAGGATTGTTTCGTTGTTTCTTTTCATTTTTGCGCGCGGCTCTCGGGTAGGGCTGCGTTTTTATTGAATTTTGGAGACAGTACCGAAGGTATATGAAGTACGAGTTCTTACTAAGTACTCGGTAACAATTGCGAGTAGAATCAGTAGGCGCGCAATTGACGTGCATCGGTCTTATTCAGTGGTTTTGTGAAAGTTGAGTAAATAAAAAAGCCACCTATTGGGTGGCTTTTTGTATTGTTTCGCTATACTACCAATTAGTACGATAGCTTATCGAGTAATGTATCTTCTACAAAGTTGGGTAGTGTAACTTTTAGTTCTGGCGAACGCCCCATCTCGCGCTCAATAGCGAAACGTGCACTGGGATTGCGTGCCCAACTGCGACGCGAGATACCATTGTTTACATCCCAGAAGAGCATTCGTTTTAAACGAACATCTGCCTCTTGCGAGCCGTCAAGTACCATCCCAAAGCCACCGTTGATTACTTCGCCCCAGCCTACGCCTCCACCATTGTGGATAGAGACCCAAGTAGCACCGCGGAAAGAGTCGCCTATTACATTCTGAATAGCCATATCGGCACAGAACTGCGAGCCATCGTAGATGTTGGAAGTCTCACGGTAGGGCGAGTCTGTACCGGAAACGTCGTGGTGGTCGCGTCCCAGTACTACTGGTGCACTGAGTTTGCCAGTACGTACCGCCTCGTTGAAACGGCGTGCTATCTCAATACGTCCTTCCGAATCAGCATAAAGAATTCGTGCCTGCGAGCCCACCACAAGCTTGTTGGCAGCCGCTTCGCGAATCCAGTGGATGTTGTCCTGCAATTGGTGCTGTATTTCCTGTGGTGCGTGTTTGAGAATTTCTTCTTGTGCTTCAAGTGCAATCTGGTCGGTGATGGCCAAGTCCTCAGGTTTTGCTGAAGTACATACCCAACGGAAAGGACCGAAGCCGTAATCGAAGAACTGAGGACCCATAATATCTTGTACGTAAGATGGGTACTTAAAGCCCGATTGGTCGGCGTTCATTACATCTGCGCCTGCACGACTTGCTTCGAGTAGGAAGGCATTCCCATAATCAAAGAAATACATCCCGCGTTCTGCCAGTGCGTTAACTGCCTTGGCTTGACGACGCAATGATTCGTATACTTTTTCTTTGAACTTAGCAGGCTCTGCAGCCATCATCTTGTTAGCTTCTTCAAAGCTCATGCCCGCGGGATAGTATCCGCCAGCGAAGGGGTTGTGGAGCGAGGTTTGGTCACTACCCAAATCCACCTTAATATTTTCTTTTTCAAGGCGTTCCCAAAGGTCAACAATATTGCCTTGGTAAGCAATCGAAACAACTTCTTTGTCGCTCATAGCCTTGCGTACACGTGGAATAAGCAGGTCTAACGAGTCGAATACTTCATCTACCCATCCTTGTTCGTGGCGTTTTTTAGTTGCCATGGGGTTTACTTCAGCTGTGATGCTCACAACACCCGAGATTTTGCCTGCTTTAGGTTGTGCGCCCGACATGCCGCCAAGTCCCGACGATACGAAAAGCATTCCGCGCAGGTCTTTCGCTTCTTTTGGTTTGTGCATACGCCCTGCATTGAGTACCGTAATCGTAGTACCGTGTACAATGCCTTGCGGACCGATGTACATATATGACCCTGCGGTCATCTGCCCATATTGGGTTACGCCTAGTGCGTTGAAACGTTCCCAGTCGTCCTGTTTTGAGTAGTTGGGGATCATCATCCCATTCGTAACAACTACGCGAGGTGCGTCCTTGTGTGAGGGGTATAGCCCCATAGGATGCCCAGAGTACATTACGAGCGTTTGCTCGTCGGTCATATTTGCCAAGTACTGCATAGCAAGGAGGTACTGTGCCCAGTTCTGGAATACAGCACCATTCCCGCCGTAGGTGATGAGTTCGTGCGGGTGTTGTGCAACTGCAGGATCGAGGTTATTCTGGATCATATGCATGATAGCCGCTGCCTGTTTGCACTTAGCAGGGTATTCTTCTACGGGGCGTGCGTACATCTCGTATGTAGGGCGGAAGCGGTACATGTATATACGTCCGTAGGTTTTCAACTCTTCCAAGAATTCGGGGGCAAGAGCTTCGTGTAACGAACTTGGGAAGTAACGTAACGCATTGCGGAGTGCCAATTTCTTTTCCTTGGGAGAAAGAATATCCTTACGTTTTGGAGCGTGACTTACGCTCTTATCTAGTGGGCGTGCTGGGGGCAAAGTGGCTGGAATTCCTTGCAAAATCGCCGCGCGAAACTCTTCGTTTGTCATGACGCAATTAAGTTTTTGTTTACGAACACTACAAAGATACCGTTTTTAGTAGAGATTTAGGCGGATGAGTGTGGCTGAAGAGCGCAGTAGTGCATAGAGTAGAGAAGGTTGTGTATAGATAGGAATTGAACAAAATAGGTTACTTTTAGCCTTGAAACAGGAGAGAGGGGTAAATGCGTAGTGTGAAAGAGATTCTAGCACCCGTAGAAAGCGATCTTCGCGATTTTAAGCTGTATTATGAGCAGCTACAGGATGCGCCTTCGCGTTCAATCAATTATGTACTGCGTTATCTCTTAAGACAGGGTGGCAAACAGTTGCGTCCTGCGCTGGTCTACCTTTCAGCACGTACAGCGGGGCAAGTTTCTGAAATGACGCGCGTAGCAGCAGCCATGGTAGAGCTCGTGCACAACGCTTCGCTGATACATGACGATGTGGTAGATCAGGCAGATTTACGTCGTGGGCTTCCTGCCGTGTACAAGATCTGGAAAACAAAAGCAGCGGTATTGGCAGGCGATTATATACTTGCACAGGGCTTGAAATTGGCAGTAGAAACAGGACACTATGTACTTTTAGAGTACTTGAATCACGCTGTACAAGAGATGAGTATGGGCGAGCTGGAACAGCTTCGTCGTGCCCGTAAGTCGCAACTCGATGTAGAAGGATATTTTCATGTAATTCGTGGAAAAACAGCAGAACTCCTTTCGGTATGTACCGCCACGGGTGCACTCTCCGCAGGGGCAGATAGTAGTACCATTGATCTTTTCAAGCAGTTTGGCATTCAGATCGGTATCGCATTCCAGATCCGCGACGATATTCTCGATTTTACACCATCCTCTCTTTTTGGGAAACTGCCTGGGAATGATATAAAGGAGGGGAAAATAACACTTCCACTCCTCTATGCCTTAGAACTTTTAGAGACTGCAGAGCGCAAGGAGAAGTTGCGTGCCATACGTCGCGCCAAGAAAAATGTACTTGTGCGTGAGAAACTTATTCGTTGGGTGCGTTCAACAGATGCTTTGGAAAGAGCAGAACAGAAGGTGGCTGAAATTACTGAGCAAGCTAAGCACCTACTTGCTCCTGTCCCCGATTCTGAGGCAAAGCAAGCCTTGTTTGAACTTGCCGATTACTTAGTGGCTAGAAAGAAATAGAAGAGCAAAGAGTTGGGGTTATTGGGATGTTGATTACAGAACTAATATTTATCGCTCTGTTGGCGCTGGGCGGCATAATGGGCTTTCGGAAAGGTCTCATCGCACAAGTTTCTATGTTCTTAGCCTTGTTACTCGGAATATGGGGGGCTATCCATTTCTCAAAATTTACGGGACAGTATCTAACTACTTGGTTCAACTTGCAAGGAGATAATGCTTTTTTAG
>CAUVMY010000189.1:0-3863 GCA_963552845.1 uncultured Bacteroidia bacterium | reverse complement strand
CCTATTAAAAATCCCTGGGCTTTCTATAAAAGGGCGATGGTAGTACATAATTAACCTGTTAAAGGGACGATACATAGAATATACAAACTGCGAAGCATCAAACGAGTGTTTTACATTCTTTGCTCTATCGTTCTTTAGAGCCCTTGTCCAACTAATTTTAGTCTCATCCTCCGAGATTGTTCCCTGTCCCAGCTGTTGGTTATAAAATTCAATCATTGCCTTCATATTCGCCGCAACTTGCTCTTGTGAAAAACCCGTTACCCAAGCATCTCTATTGCTCGCGACACCAATAGCATTGACGGAAAACAGACTTTTCGCTTCTGCATCAAACTTCTTTTCAGGGGCAAGTGGTAGCAGCGTATCGAAAAGACCATCGCGCTGGTTGATCCAATCGTTCTTTTCATTGGGCGTGATGCTTTCCCAACGCAAGAGCAGACAGGATTTGGTTTGTCGGATAATGCGCAGTTTGTCCTCACGCGACAGGTAGTCGCCTATATCATGGTAGTATATTTTGCAATTGTTTAGTCGCTTATCCGCGGGGTAGCGAACTAAAATAGTGATAGCAATGGGCGTACGGCTACCGTTGTCGAAGATTCCTCCGCCTTCTCGCCTACGGAGTTCGCCCAAAGTGCGTGCATTGCCTCGGAGATTGAATACATAGATTTTATCGAATTCTTTTTGCAGCGAGGCGCGAAAGCCGTCGTGCGAGATGCCGTCAATCCACGCCCCATTGCTGATGAAAGCAACAACGCTCCCCTCATCAGGTGCGAGGCGGTCGGTTGCCCAGCGAAAGGCACGAATGTAGCTATCATAAATTCCTTTGGAAAGCCCCGCACTAGAGGCAGCTACGTAGGTGTCCGCAATGTGCTTGTCAAGGACGGGGTAGCTCTGATTTTGGGCGTTATCATTGGCAGACTTCTGCCCAATGGAGTAGGGTGGGTTGCCTATAATTACCCGTATAGGCTTTCTCTTTTGTTCTTTGACTGCTTCGGAGTTTTCGCAAAAGAACTCTCCAAATAATTTTTCCTCTTTGTTTTCGCCCAGTTGGAAGGTGTCGGTAAGGCAAATTCCATCAAAGCGTAAATACTCAGATTGTGGGCATTGCTCTTGAAAAACGCTCTCGATATTCACATCTGCGATATAGTAAGCCAGCAGCACGATCTCGTTGGCATGAATCTCCGCACCATATTTCCGAACCATATCCTCTGGGCGAATTAACCCCGATTGCAGCAGGCGCGTAATGAAAGTTCCTGTCCCCGTAAAGGGATCGAGAATATGCACCCCCGCATTTGTCAGCGCAGAGTCAAACTCCGCTTTCAAAATATCGTCTACACTGCGGAGGATGAAATCTACACATTCCACAGGTGTATAGACCGTGCCGAGTTTCTCAACCGTGAGGGGGAAAGCTCGTTTGAAAAATTTCTCGTAAAGGTTTTTGATAACCGTTTGCTTGCCCTCAAGGTTATCGATCTTTCCCACGTTAAGGCGTACCGACTCATAGAAAGCCTCGAGTGCACAGAGGTCTTTGTCTACCGCTTCGGTTTCTAGCAATTCTACCATCTTTTGCATAGACGCGGAAATGGAGTTATTGCTCACAAATTGGTAGTCGGCAAAGAGAGCATCAAACACAGGACGCGTAATGAGGTGCTGTGCCAACATCTCGATACACTGCTCGGCATCGATTCCTGGGTTTAGATCCTGCTGCAGCGTCTTCACAAACTTCTCAAATTCGGCGACGATCTTACTGTTCCCGCCTTTGACAAGACGTGCGATACGCTCTATATATTTCTTGGCAAATTCGCCCACCTCCGCCGCCCAGTTTTCCCAGTAGAGTCGGTCGCCGCACTTTTCTACCAACTTCGCATAGATACCTTGCTGTGTATCCCCAAATCGTAGCTCTAATCGCCGTGCCACTTGTTGGTGCGAGAGTTGCTGAGCATCTTGTGCATCGTTGGTATCCCCTTCCAACACACTTTGCCCCATTGCGTTTTGCCCGAGCCCTGGCATCCCGACGGTTACCTTCGTCCCTTTATTCTTAGTCAACGCAATGGTATTGACGTGTGCGTTAAAATGATCGTCGTGCGAACGGAGAGCATTAAGTATGTCCCACACCACTGCAAATGACGTATTATTGTCAAGTGCTTCTTCAGGACTCGTCCCTTCGGGCACTACCACAGGGATAATGATATAGCCATACTTCTTTTCGTCGACCTGTCCCTTATGAAAAGAACGCATGACACGCCCTACACTCTGCACCACATCTACCTGCGAGTTCCGAGAGGACAAAAACAGCACCGCATCTAAAGCAGGAATATCTACCCCCTCCGACAGGCAACGGACATTAGTAAGCACCCTGCATTCTTGAGGATCAGTTGCCTTTCCCCCCAGCCAACTCAGGGCTTCATTCCTATCTACAGCCCCCATACTACCGTCTACATGGCGTGCTACGACGTGTACTACTGCCTTTTGTTCCTCCTGTGTAAGAGTTTGGTTATAGATTTCGGATATCCGCGGTAAAGTGGTTGCTATGTTCTTAGAGGTTCCAGGTTCATTCTCATTCCCTATTTTATGCGTGAAAGCCAGTGCACGATGCATCAGCCGCGGATCGGCATCCCACGTAATCCCTTTGTCGCCCCATATTCTTTTGGATAAGCCGTTAATGACTCCAATCAAACGCCCCGTGTCGTCATAGTTTAGCTCTTTAACATTCTCATCCTTTATTTCTTTTAGCAGCACCTCAGGTATCATGTCTTCGGACACAGTGAGTACAAGCACTTTATAGTCTGTAAGAATACCATTTTGCACTGCGTACGAGAAATTTACCCGATAGAACTCTTCACCGTAAATCGTTTCATCGTCCATCGAACAAAGAATGCAATCATTTTTGCTCGCTTTTATTTTTGCACTCTCGCCATACAAGCGAGGCGTAGCAGTCATATAGAGGCGCTTACGCCCCTGAATAAAATCGTTATTGTGAATTTTCGTAAAGTTGCTCTCATCTTCGGACGAAATCTTTACGCCTGTCGTACGGTGTGCCTCGTCGCATACAACGAAGTCAAAAATTCCAAATGCGCCATTGGTTTCCGTCAGAATTTGTTTCTGTGCCTGCGAAACGATATCGATACTCTGATACGTTGAAAAGACGACCGTCAGACCATCGAGCTTTCTATAAGCTCTCAATTGTCGCGTAATTGTGTCGGCATGGGTAGAGGCTGGAAGTGCAAGATCTACGATTGTGTTCTCAAGTTCATCGTTTTCATAATTCCGTTTTACTTTGCGAGACGCACGTCCGTCAGAGCAAACACAAATGGCACGAAGAGGGTACTCCGCATCAGTCGCCCAATCGTTAAGAGACTGCCCCAAGAGCGATATGCTCGGCACGAGGAACAATACGAGCCCTTTACCCTTTAGTTCTTG
The DNA here is from genome assembly GCA_963552845.1 of uncultured Bacteroidia bacterium. Classification (GTDB taxonomy): domain Bacteria; phylum Bacteroidota; class Bacteroidia; order Bacteroidales; family CAJPTX01; genus Bacteroides_D. The sequence continues at coordinate 446 of CAUVMY010000189.1, read as the reverse complement.
CTCTACGAGTTTGAGAGACGTAAAGGTCTTTCCTGTACCACAAGCCATGATAAGCTTACCGCGGTCATTATCTTTATAGTGGCTATGCGCCCTTTCTAAGGCTTCTCGCTGATGTTCGCGTAGCTGTTTCTTTTGTGCAGAGGCATTCTTGCCTTCTAGCCCATGAAAAAGTTTCTCCCAATCGACTGAAGACTGCGCCAAGTCATGCAAGTTTACACGCGATACGGGCGGATTCTGGTTCTGAATGGCTTCTTCAGCATTACTTCCCCAGTGGTTCGTTGTCGCGATCCACAATCGGTGTACAAATGGTGTCGGGGTATTGTTTTCCGACGTTTGGAATGTTCGACTGGAAGTGGCTAAAAAGGAGTCTACAGTATCCTTATTGATAAGACTATCTTCTGCATAACATTTGCACTGAATAGCCCAATATTCCCCCTCTTGGGTTT
>CAUVMY010000188.1:0-3875 GCA_963552845.1 uncultured Bacteroidia bacterium | reverse complement strand
AAAAAACAGAATACCAGTTTTCCCTACCTTCGTGGTATCGTTAAATACAACGAATAAATTGTATTCTAACTCCTTAACGAACAACTTCAAATGCATAAAGTTCTCCTTTCTCTCGTTGCAATAGTTCTTCTTGGTGTTACCTCCTGTCTGTCTCGCAATGATGTGCCTCCAACACCCGAACAGACTCCGAACAAGAAGAAAATATTTGAGCACGCCAATAAACTAAGCGCGGCACACAACGAACTACAGATTGAGGGCTATATTCGTCGTAATGGGTTAGATAGTATGCAAATCGACGGACGGGGTATGTATTACAAGGTATGGGGTACCCCGTTAGGTCCTCTCCCAAAAGAAGGTATACAAGTAGCCATAGCCTACACTGCTGAAATGCTGGACGGAACTCCATGCGATGGTGCAGATACTATAGCCCCCCTTGAGATTATCTTGGGAAAACGCAAACAAACGGTGGGACTCGAAGAATTGTTACTTCATGTTGCACCGGGACAAAAAGCCATCGGTATCGTTCCGCCACACTTAGCCTACGGTGTTGCAGGGCGAGGCAATGAGATCCCACCGAATACATCAATTGTCTACCACATTACGTGGTTACGCTACCCGAAGCAATAAGAATTACCGACTGTAACTAGCGTTGTTCCCCCTTCTCTATGGAGAAATAGTGCTCGCCTGCAATGATAATGTGGTCGAGTAAACGCATTTGAAAGAGCCCTAACGCAGCTTTTACTCTTCGTGTGATCTCCATGTCATTTGAACTTGGCGCACACACCCCCGAAGGATGGTTGTGAACTATTGCAACACCATCCGCACGAAGTTCTAGTGCCTCTCGTACAATTTGCCTCTCATCTATCAGTACGGCATGCGAAATCCCCTGCGAGTGTCTATGATGGGCAATAAGCGCGTTAGCTCGGCTGATAAAAAAGACCCACGCCTCTTCGTGAGGTAAGCCTTCCAGTAGAGGAGAAGCAAATTTGAATATATCTTCTACCGTTCGGAAATAAACGCGTTCTTGTCTTACTTTTTCCGTACGACGTTTTCCTAGTTCAAAGGCGGCGTGCAGTATTATGGCTTTCGCATCGCCAATCCCTTTTTCTCGTTTTAACTCGCCGAGTGTAAAATTCGCTAGGAGCGAAAGATCATTATTCGCTTGTGCCAGTAAAGCACGCGCGAGATCTAGTACCGAACGTTCTGTCGTCCCAGATCCAAGAAGAAGTGCCAACAATTCTACATCGGTCAGAGCTCCAGCTCCGTGACGCTGTAGCTTTTCGCGTGGTCGTTCTTCTTCTTGCAGATCGGCTATGTGACTCATGATAGGGGTTTCGTTGCAGGAAAGTAGGGGGCAGCAACCGCCGAGGCTAAAAACTTTGCAATAGAAATAGGTACTTGATAACTATGTATGTTTATGCGTTGCACTCGCTCAAAGAGAGAATAATACGCATTTGTAGGACAACCCTCTAAGATAAAGAAACGGATGTGTAACTCCTGATGGGTAAGTTTTTGCATTTGCTCCGTAACCTCTTCTTGAAGTCTGACCTTTTCTCCGAAAAGCTTCTTAAATCGGGTTTCAGAAACGAGGGTTTGCCATGTTAGAGGCTTCGTTGTCTCTATGAGAGGGAACTGATAGAGAGAGTGCCAAATATCTTTCGCCTGACGGAGTTCTAAATAGGTGTATTCGTCGTCCAGTAAGACGATATAGTGGAAATAACGCACACGCAGAGCAATTGGTTGTTCCTTGTGTGGCAACGTTTGTTGCTGCTCGTGCTTATAGGCATAGCAAAAACTTATCATAGGGCACTTTGCACAATGAGGCATGCCTGGCACACATTGCAAGGCTCCAAAATCTATGAGAGCTTGATTAAAATCGGCAGGGCGCTGCTTATCCAGTAATGCAATACAACGTTCGCGAAAAAGACGCTGCCCAACAGATTTGGTCGGTATCTCAAATAGCCCAAAGACCCTCGCCAATACACGGTAACCATTACCATCAAGTGCAGGTACAGCTTCGTTAAAGGCAAAGGAAGCAATAGCGCCCGCTGCATACGGTCCTAGTCCTGGAAGTTTTTTTAGAGCTTCATAGTTATTGGGGAGTTCTCCACCATGCTCATTCACAACTAGTTGCGCTGCTTTATGAAGGTTGCGTGCACGAGTATAGTATCCGAGTCCCTGCCAACACCTCATCACCTCGTCAAGAGGGGCTTCGGCGAGCGCACGAATAGAGGGAAAATGCTCAAGGAAGCGAAAATAGTATGCTGTACCCTGTGCCACGCGCGTCTGCTGTAATATTACCTCTGAGAGCCATACATGGTAGGGATTACCCGTGCCACGCCAAGGTAATTGCCGTGCATGCGCTTCGTACCAAACGAGAAGCGTAGAGGTAAAATCCATCAGTGAAACGTATGCATCTAAAAGATGTAATCTAGCCCGAAGGTCAGTAGATTGTTGAACTGTCCGTTACGCCCATCCCATCCCTCCATCTTACCGCGTACAGGAATTATCGAGTATGACGCGCCTAGAGTTACATTACAGCGCGTTGTGAGCCCAAAGGCAATGCGGGCATGTGCTGCCAGTTCGTAGGGGCGAAACCTCTTTCGGCCCCCCACAAGTAGATTGCCGTACTGGTTTTCTTCTTTTGCTGAAAGTAAATATCCACCGCTTACTCCCAGACCAGCCACCCAACGCTCTAGGAAGTGATATTCGAAGATAACAGGCAGTTCAATATAGTGTAGTGCCAAACCGTAGATTTTGCGACGCTCTGCCCCAGTTCCTTCATTTTTAAGACTTCCCTTACCGATGTAACGGAACTCGAAACGCAAACCGTAGGTGTCGGTAAAAAGGCGCGAAACCCAAAAGCCGCCCATAGGGGCAAAACGGTGGTAACCACTGTGATGGTCGCCGTCCACCTGCGAGCCAACAGCTCCGATCACTAGCCCGCCACTAAACGCGCGCTTGGGATTTACCAAGTTTTGCGCTTGTAGCACAGCAAACGAAAGGAGAGAAAACAGTGCGAGTAAAAGAAGACTACGCATGAAGGTTATTCTTTATGTATTCTAACATAGCGGGGACACCTGTCGAGGCAGGTTGTACAAAACTTTTTTCGACACGATGCAAATGTGATTTTACAGCATTAGGGTCAACGATAAAGAGCGGACAGCCTTCTGGAGCATACGCCGTGAGCCCTGCCGCAGGATAAACATTAAGAGAGGTTCCTACTACAGCGAAGTAATCTGCAGTGCGCGCAATTTCAGCAGCGAGCTCTATATTGGGCACTGCTTCGCCAAACCAAACAATGAAGGGACGTAGTTGTGCACCATCCTCGGCAGTATCTCCCATCTTAAGTTCCCATCCGTCAATATCATAGACAAGACTTTTATTCCGCTCGGAACAAGCTTTTTTTAATTCGCCGTGGAGATGAAGCACGTGGTGGCTGCCTGCACGCTCATGCAGATCGTCGACATTCTGTGTTATGATATAGACTTCTAACCACGCCTCGGCTTCGGCAAGGGCGCGATGCCCCGCATTAGGAGTAACCTCTAACAGTTGTTTGCGACGAGCATTATAGAAGTTCTGCACAAGTTCTGGATCGCGCTCCCACCCCTCTGGAGTCGCCACGTCCTCGATTCGATATTCCTCCCACAATCCATCAGAGTCTCGGAAGGTACGTATACCACTTTCCGCACTTATACCTGCCCCTGTTAAAACCACTAAACGTTTCATGACCCTCACCTCTCTATATTGCAATACCACAAAGGTAGCGAAAAGAGAACGCCAAACACCTCGAGCAATGTAGTGCGGCACAAGTGACGCATATAATGTGATTACAGAAATCTACAAAGCATTGATAACAATCGCGCGCAATGCGA
>CAUVMY010000187.1:0-3882 GCA_963552845.1 uncultured Bacteroidia bacterium | reverse complement strand
CGATTTTCAGATTAGAGTCTTCTGAAAAAGTCCGTACGGTTCTCGCCTTTTCCCAAGCACGCCTTGCTTCAATAAGTTGAATAGCTCGCGCCTCATCAATCGTATGAGGGTCGTCTTCTTTACCTAAAGAAGCAAACTCAGTCCCGTGCCGTACAAATGGACCAAATCTGCCGTTAGCGACAATCAGTTCTTCTCCTTCATACGATCCAACGGTACGCGGCAAACTAAAAAGTGCAAGCGCCTCTTCTAGCGTAATTGTTTCAAGGAGTTGATCTGAGCGAAGCGAAGCATAACGAGGTTTTTTATCTTCTTCAACTCTCCCAATTTGTGCAATAGGTCCATACTTCCCAAGGCGGACTAAAACAGGATCTCCAGAGGCGGGATCTGTCCCCAATACCCGTTCCTCAGTAGCTCGTTCTTTTTGCTCTAAGGCATCTTGTACCAATGCATGAAAAGGGAGGTAGAATTCGGCGAGCATTTGCTGCCAATCCTTTTTTCCAGAAGCGATTTGGTCGAACTCGTCCTCAACCTGAGCTGTGAAATTGTACTCAAGAAGACGTGTAAAATGTTCTTGCAGATAATCGGTCACGACCATACCTATATCACTTGGGAATAACTTTTTTCGTTCTGCTCCGAATTTTTCAGAGATCGTATCCTCCGTAATCTTATTGCCCTCCAACGTCAAGCGCCATATTGGGCGTGTTTGCGCCTCTCGATTATCCTTTTTCACATAACCTCGCTTTACAATCGTAGCCAATGTGGGCGCATAGGTAGAAGGACGTCCTATGCCTAATTCCTCGAGTTTTTTTACCAAAGAGGCTTCTGTATACCTTGGCGGATGCTGCGTGTAACGTTCCTGTGCCACAGCTTTCTTTAAAACGATAGGGTCGCCAACCGCCAATTTGGGCAGTAAAGTTGTTGTTTCATCGCTCCCTTCGTCATCATTTCCTTCAAGATAGACACGCAAGAAACCGTCGAAAAGAATCACTTCACCAGTTGCTACAAATGGGTAAGCAACCTCTTTTGCTCCAACTTCAATTGTCGTACGTTGTACATTAGCCGAAGTCATCTGCGAAGCCACCGCACGGTTACGTATAAGTTCATACAGGCGTTGTTCGTCTGTACCCATCCCGACGACCTCAATATGCGCATCTACAGGACGAATTGCTTCATGAGCTTCCTGTGCTCCCTTAGCTTTCGTTTGATAATGCCGCAATGTGTGGTACTGAACACCATAAGCCTCTACGATGACCTCTTTCAGATTCGCTAGTGCCTGTTCTGAGAGATTAACAGAATCGGTACGCATATAGGTAATTTGTCCAGCTTCATAGAGTGTCTGAGCAATACGCATGGTTCGTGCAGCATCAAATCCCAATTTACGTGCCGCCTCTTGCTGTAACGTAGAAGTCGTAAATGGAGCGGAGGGTGTTCTTGTAAGTTCCTTCTCTTGGACAGATTGTACGACAAAACGTGCGCCTTGGCACGATTTTATAAAATCTACCGCCGCCTCCTGTGTTTGTATTCGCTGCGACACCTCAGCCTGCAACAGTGGATGTGTATCAAAAAGCCCTTGCACCCTATAAAAACGTTGCGAGTTGTAGGCGTAAATTTCGCGTTCGCGCTCGACAACCAAACGTACTGTTACAGACTGTACGCGCCCAGCCGATAGGTCTGCCTTAACTTTTCGCCACAGTACAGGAGAGACCTCAAAGCCAACCAAGCGATCGAGTATGCGACGTGCTTGTTGTGCATCAACAAGATTCTGGTTTATTGTACGGGGCGTCTCTAAGGCTTTAATAATCGCACTTTTCGTAATCTCGTGAAATACAATACGATGCGTATTCTCTATATCCAGTCCTAGCACATTTGCTAGATGCCACGCAATTGCTTCCCCCTCTCGGTCTTCATCAGATGCAAGCCAAACTTGATCAGCAGTAGCGACTTCTTTCTTAAGTTCTGCAACTAGCTTCTTTTTATCGCTTTCAACTTCGTATTCTGGGATAAAAGAGTTCTTTCCTATTTCAACTCCTAAACCATGTTTTTTCAAATCGCGAATGTGTCCAAAACTCGAACGCACGACATAATCCTTGCCAAGGAACTTTTCAATCGTTTTTGCCTTAGCAGGCGACTCCACAATAACTAAATTTTTCACCTGTACTCCCTTTTTATACCCCTCTACTGTGGCACAAAGAAACAAAGAAAAAGAGAAATTTTACATTGCCAAGCCAAAAAAGAGAGAGCGTATCAAAACACCAGTCATTTCAGAATGTTAGCCTAGATCGAGCGATAAAATATTAAACAACATAAAGCTGCGCTACTAAACGTTTGCATAACAATATTTTTAGATGCGGGGTTCTAGCGTATTGCATATTCCACGCAAAGCGTACTAACATTTAAGAGCATAAAAAAAGCGCCTTACGGCGCTTTTTTTTTCGTCTTTATAAGACTTTATTACATCATCCCTCCCATGCCAGGCGCTCCACCAGCCATAGGTGCAGGATTTTCTTCTTTGATATCGACCATCACGCACTCAGTAGTAAGGATCATGCCTGCGATAGAGGAAGCATTCTCCAAGGCAACACGCGCAACTTTAGTAGGATCGATTACTCCACTCTCAAAGAGGTTTTCATAATGGTCGGTACGCGCATTGTAACCAAAGTCACCTTTCCCATCACGTACTTTTTCTACCACTACTGCACCGTCTAAGCCCGCATTGGCAACGATCTGGCGAAGCGGTTCTTCGATAGCACGAACAATAATACGAATCCCCGTAGTTTCGTCATCATTTGCTCCCTTAAGCTTTTCAAGCGCACTCAGAGCACGAACATATGCTACTCCACCACCTGGGATGATACCTTCTTCTACTGCTGCACGCGTTGCGCTTAGAGCGTCCTCCACGCGATCCTTCTTTTCCTTCATTTCAACCTCAGTGGGCGCGCCTACATAGAGTACTGCGACACCACCTGCCAACTTCGCTTTACGCTCTTGGAGTTTTTCCTTATCGTAATCGGAGGTTGACTTTTCAATTTGTGCGGAGATTTGCGCAACGCGCTTCTTAATTTCCTCCTTGTCGCCATTGCCATTCACAATGGTGGTATTGTCTTTCGTGATATTCACCTTTTCGGCTTCACCCAACATCTCTACCTTGGCATCAGCGAGACGCAATCCCTTGTCTTCGCTAATTACAACAGCTCCCGTTAGGATAGCGATGTCTTCCAACATTTCCTTACGACGATCACCGAAGCCAGGCGCTTTTACAGCAGCGATCTTCAACGAACCACGCAAACGGTTTACAACCAAGGTTGCCAATGCTTCTCCGTCTACATCCTCTGCGATAATCAACATAGAACGCCCAGACTTTGCTACAGGCTCGAGGATAGGAAGGAGGTCTTGCATGGAAGAGATCTTCTTATCGGTCAGAAGGATCATTGGGTGATCAAGAGCCACTTCCATCTTCTCTGGATCTGTGATAAAGTAAGGTGAGATATAGCCTCTGTCGAACTGCATCCCTTCGACAACCTCAACAGTTGTTTCGATCCCCTTTGCTTCTTCTACAGTGATTACGCCTTCCTTCTTTACCTTCCCCATTGCGGTAGCAATGAGCTTACCAATTTCATTGTCGTTATTTGCAGAGATGGTAGCCACTTGCTCAATCTTGAGTAGATCGTCACCGACTTCCTTACTCTGCTTGCGAAGATTTTCCACAACAGCCGCAACAGCTTTATCGATACCACGTTTCAAATCCATCGGGTTCGCACCAGCAGTGACATTCTTCAAGCCAACGTTTACAATAGCTTGAGCCAATACAGTAGCCGTTGTTGTACCGTCGCCTGCATCGTCGTTGGTTTTAGATGCCACTTCCTTTACCAACTGTGCACCTAC
>CAUVMY010000186.1:0-3907 GCA_963552845.1 uncultured Bacteroidia bacterium | reverse complement strand
GATCAGGGTTCTGGCAAACGTTTGCGCTATATGTACCGTTTGGAAGGTCCGCTGGGTGGTAAGACGGGAACTACACAGCATAATGCCGATGGGTGGTTTATGAGCGTACACCCTAGTATCGTGATTGGAACTTGGGTAGGAGCGGAAGATCCTTCTGTACACTTTGCAAGCACAGCATTGGGACAAGGTGCTGCTATGGCACTACCGATTCAGGGTCTCTTTTTGCAAAAAGCTTACGCAGATCCCAGCACTGGTATTCGTCCCGATGCAATATGGGCTGTGCCTGAATCGTTAAGAGGAGTGAAATTTGATTGCGACGACTACAACGACTCGCCCACTGACTCCGATGAGTTCTTCTAAACTGCACGCATTATCTATATTTCTTACCATACTCCTTACGTTCGTAATCGTTTCTTGCGACAAGGAGGAACGCAAGGACACTTGGGATGTACGATTTCGTGTCCATATTGAGCTCAACCTGCCTCAATATACAGAATTAGGTGTACCTGGTGGTACTATCACACTACCCGACTACGGATTTCAAAGAAATGGGCTCTATATTGTGCATAACCTTAATTCTCCAGGCACTTACTCGGCTTATGATTCCACCTGTCCGCGCCACCTAGATAATATCTCCGTAACCGAACGTATGGGAACAAGTACCACCTGTCCGTTTTGCAAAATAGAGTACCAACTATTGAATGCTGGTATTTCCAACGACGGTAATTACCAATTGCGCCCCTATAAAACTTACCTCAATGGTTCGGTGCTGACGGTATATAACTAACGGATTTACCCGCCTTTATTCGCAGCCCCCTTAGAACCCCAAGCGTATACGCAAATTGATACAGCGTGCCGTAAGATAGTTCGGCACTGCAAGGCGCGATATCTTGCCTTCGGTAGTAGGAACAGAGAGCCACATGTAGGAGGAAGTATTGGCAAAATCTAAAAGGTTCAGTACCTCAAGCCCAATCCGAAACTCTTTCAACCAAGTTGCTTTGCGCAACCAAAGTTCTCTATAATTAGCGGACTTAAATTCTTTTTCAAAGCCTATATCTACACGCTTATAGGAGGGTAAGCGACCTATTACACCATACGCAGCATTAGGAGGGGTAAATGGCAACCCCGTGGCATAATGCGCCGTAAGGTTTACCGTATAGGAGGGTAACTTGGGAAGATAGTCTTGTAGAAAAATAGAGAGTGCAAAACGCTGATCGGAGGGCATAGGGAAATAGCCATCCGAAGTGGGCGCTAACTCTGGGCTGCGCGGTATCCCGTTCAAACGCATTTGTGCGCTTAATAGGGACATACTAACCCACGATTCTGCTCCTAGTACAAGTTCACCATGAATCTTCAAGTCCACGCCGCGTACTAGTCCCTCCCCTATATTAGCCGCCTCATAACGTAAGGAAAGATTCTCCACGTTGTAAGGAATAAGGTTACTAATGTTCTTTTGGTATAGCTCTAACTGTACCCGAAACGGACGTTCCAATAAGGGAAAACTCCAGCGCGACCCTAACACAAAATGAAGCGCTCGTTGTGGTGCTAAAGTAGGATGCAATGTGCCCCGATAATCGCGCATTTCACGATAAAAGGGATATTGATAATAGAACCCCATAGCGAAGTAACACGCCATGGTGGGAAAAGCTTTAGGGGTAACTGTAATAGCAAAACGCGGACTTACTCGCGGCATTTGCAACACGTGACGCGTTGTCACACGCACCCCAGCATCCAACTCCCATTTGGTTGCCCGGAGATTGTAACTAAGGTGTAAATTGGCAAAAGCTGATAAGCGAAGATAACGCAGATTGCCTTCTGCTTGCATAAAATTCTTATCGTCAAACGTCAATTCACGGGATGGAAGCGTATAGCCTGCACTGTCTACAAGATGCCACTCATTCAAACGGTGCATCAGTCTATGCTCGTGAGCCGCTACCCCCAATTGTAGCGAATGAGTTCCGAAAGAATAACGCGCGTTGGCCTGCATACTCCCAACCCAAGCATTGAAATAATTGCGAGCATGATCAAGCGCTCCCCCCACACCAAAATTTGCAAGCGAATCGTTCACATCATTCACAGATGTACCCTCATTCTGCAAACTCTGCAACCAGTATTCACCAAGTATATCGAACGTCTCCGACTCGGCTGTATGAAAAATTGTTGCCCCGAGCTGTAGCTTCCAATCGGGCAATGGCGAATAGTTCACAGCAAGATTAGCAAAAGAAGTATTATAGAGATCCTCCTCCTTGCCCTCGTAGTACACCATGAGCGCCTGATAGTTCCCTGCCAACGTCCCCACCTGTGTCTTTTTCACTTTAGGAACAAACTGGTAGGAGTTACGGGCTAAGCCTGCCAAGAACTCTACCGAAAGCCGATCTGTTATAGAGTAATAAAGTTTACTCTGCAAATCAATAAAAGTAGGCGTGTAGTCTCCTTGCGTCTCCGTGGTATTTAACAATAGCTTCGTAGACTTGTAGCGAGCGCCTAGCATAGCAGCAAACTTACGAGTGGGGTATACTCCTTCGAGAAGAAGCCGATTCTCTAATAATCCGAGTTGCAGCTTTGCTCCCATTTCTTTCGGAGTGCGGTACTGTATATTGAGCACAGACGACATTTTATCGCCATAGTATGCGGGGAAACCACCTGCCGAAAAGGTAAGTTTTTCTACCATATCGGGGTTGATGACCGAAAGCCCTTCTTGGTTTCCCGAACGCACTAAAGTAGGGCGATATACTTCAGAGCCATCAATGTATACCAGATTTTCATCAAACGTTCCTCCACGCACCGAATATTGCGAACTCAGTTCATTGGCGGACTGTACGCCTGGCAACGTCTTTATCAGACTCTCAACCCCCAAAGAAGAGGAACGCATAGCAGAAATAGTACGCACATCAATGTGTTCGAGTGTGGCAAACTGCTTCCGTGTGCCCACCACAGCAACTTGATCTATATCGCTGTAACTCTCTTCGAGCATGATACTGAAAGGGGGAAGCTGTCGCGAATATGTAGAAACTACGGTATCTACTGGGGTATACCCCATTGCCTCAATACGCAGAGCTATAATTTTTCGCATAGGAAGCGAAAGTTCAAATGCTCCTGTTGCGTTAGCAGAAGTACCCTTCCCTGTTTCTTTTATGATAATATTGGCATTGGGAACAGGTTGACGCTCAAGGTCTAGCACAGAGCCACGAAGCACGACTTGCGCACGCAAAGACATACATGCACCAACTCCGCAAAACAATAAGAACAAAAAAAGACACGCCCTCCCCATATTTCCCCTTAGCTTATGATTTGACGGCTTCTTTTTTTGCAAATGAAACTAACGCATGGTGCAAAGCCTCTGTTGGCAAACCCATTACATTGGTATACGAACCCTCAATCTGCTCTATGGCCACAAGCCCTATCCAGTCCTGAATGCCGTATGCCCCCGCCTTATCAAGAGGGGTAGCCGTGGTTATGTAGTAATTTATTTCTTCTTCTGTAAGCTGAGAAAAAGTCACCTTGGTCAGACACTGTAGAACCCTCTCCTCGTCATTAAAACGCAAAGCAACCCCTGTGTATACTTCATGTTTTCGCCCCGCAAGCCTGCGTAAATATTCTTTTGCTTTGCCCGCATCTGTAGGTTTGTCCAAACGTTCCCCGTCAAGTAGGACAATAGTATCTGCTGCAACAAAAAGCCTATTGGTGGCGGAGGGGTGGGCATGCTGTGCAATGCGGCACTTCTCTTGCGCCAACATGCGAGCAAGTACATGGCTAGGAGCGGTGATAGTACGTTCGTCGACCTGTGGGACGAATACTTCAAACACAAGCCCCATCTCTTGTAAAAGCTGAGCGCGTCTGGGGGATGCAGAAGCAAGTACCAGTGGCGGAAGTGTACGATATACTGGGGCTACAACCATATTGTCAG
>CAUVMY010000185.1:0-3909 GCA_963552845.1 uncultured Bacteroidia bacterium | reverse complement strand
TGGAGGGGTATGTACGCGAAATACTTACCGCCTCTCCGTTACGAGTACAAGCGCCTTGCCCGCATTTCGGACTTTGTGGGGGCTGTCAGTGGCAAATGCTCCCTTACACGCTACAGTTGCAAGCCAAGGAGGAACAGGTATATTCACAGCTCAATCATATAGGCGGCGTTCAAGCCCTAACAGAGCATCATATTCTTGGCGCTTCGCCAACCCTTGCCTATCGGAACAAGCTAGAATTTACTTTCTCGCCTCGTGGCTGGGTTACGACACCCTCCGAAACACAGGATACGCCTCTCCCTCCAGCCCTCGGGTTTCACATTCCTCGCAAGTTCGATCGCGTGCTCAATATCGAGCAATGCCTTTTGCAACCTCCTATCTCTAACGAAATTCGGAATGCTATACGCAAGTATGCTATAACCCATGGACTTTCGTTTTACGACGCCAAAACGCAAGAGGGACTCCTACGCAACTTGCTAATACGGATTACCTCCACCCAACAAATTATGCTCCTTCTCGTGGTGCGTGAGGAGCAACCAGAGGTCATGCACCTACTGGAGTATATAAAAGCTTCTTTTCCGCAGATAACGTCATTGCTCTGGGCAGTGAACCCGAAAGGCAACGACAGTTTGTACGATCTTGACATTCGTTGCTTCTCGGGCACTACAGTTCTTATCGAGCAACTTGGGGATCTCTTCTTTGAAATTGGGGCAAAATCGTTCTACCAAACGAATTCTAAACAGGCGCTCACACTCTACCACGCAGTGAGTGAGATGGCAAATTTACACGGGAACGAAACGGTTTATGACTTATATACGGGTACTGGTACTATTGCGCTCTATTTGGCTCGGAAAGCTAAACGAGTGGTAGGTATTGAGACTGTGCCAGAGGCAATAGATGATGCAAAACGAAACGCGGCACGCAACAAAATAGAAAATGCGGATTTTGTTGTGGGCGATGTACTGGATATTCTCTCCCCCGCTTTCGTACAGGCTTATGGCAAGCCCGATGTTTTGGTGACCGATCCCCCGCGAGCAGGTATGCATCCAAAGGTGGTCGCATTTTTGCAAGAGCTACTGCCACCGCGTATTGTTTACGTGAGTTGCAACCCCGCTACTCAGGCGCGCGATCTCGCCTTACTGAAAGAACAGTACCGCGTACTCGCACTGCAACCCGTAGATATGTTCCCACATACCAAGCATGTAGAAAATATAGCCCTTTTAGCGTTGAAAGCTTAAGGTTACTCTAGTATGAGCGAAATAAAGAAGTGTACACAATGAAGTATGATTTGATTGTAATAGGTAGTGGTCCAGCAGGGTATGTGGCTGCGTTACGTGGCGCTCAATGTGGTATGAAAGTAGCCGTTGTAGAACGGGAAGCACTGGGGGGCGTATGTCTGAATTTTGGTTGCATTCCCACGAAGGCGCTTCTTCAGAGTGCACACGTCTGCGACGCAATTCGTCACGCTGCCGAATTTGGCGTAGTCGTAGAAAGCGCTACCGTCAACTTTCCGCGCGTTATAGAGCGTAGCCGTGAAGTTGCTGCCTCTATGAGTAAAGGGGTGCAGTTTTTACTCAATAAGGCAAAAGTGGAAATTGTGTACGGCGAAGCGAAGTTGATAGCACCGCATAAAATAATTGTGACGCAAGAGGAAGGGAAAACAGAAGAGCTTGAGGCACAACGTATTATCATAGCCACGGGGGCTCGTTCTCGCGAACTACCCAATTTGCCCATAGATGGCAAATATGTAATAGGTTACCGTGAAGCCTTAACTCAAACAGAACGCCCCGCTTCAATCGCTGTAATAGGCTCAGGGGCAATCGGGGCTGAATTAGCATTATTTTACAACGCTATGGGGGCAGAAGTGGTGGTTATTGAGGCGCTACCTCGCCTAGTACCTCTAGAAGACGATGAGGTATCTAACGCCATAGGACGCGCTTTCCGCAAAGCAAAGATAAAAACGATGCTAAGCGCCAAGCTCGTAAGTTGCAATATCGTGGACGATACCTGCGCACTCTCCCTGGAAACAAGTAAAGGGAACGAAGAATTGCGCGTGCAACAAGTGCTTTCAGCTGTAGGTATCCAAGCCAATATAGAGAACCTCGGGCTCGAGTCACTGGGCATTGAAACCGAACGCGGACGTATTAAAGTTGATGCACATTATCAAACCAATGTTCCTTCGGTTTATGCCATTGGAGATGTAATCCCAACCATTGCTTTGGCGCATGTAGCTTCTGCCGAAGCGCTAGCGTGCGTTAACTATATGGTAGAAGGCGAGAAAGCTACCCCCGTTAACTACAATGTAGTGCCCGCATGTACCTATACAACCCCTGAAATTGCCTCAGTGGGGCTTCGCGAGCGACAGGCAAAAGAGCAAGAGATAGATTACATAGTTGGCAACTTCCCCTTCACTGCTTCGGGCAAAGCGACTGCTATGGGGGCACGAGACGGATTTGTAAAACTTCTCTTTGAGGCACACACACATCAGCTAATTGGAGCACATATTGTAGGAGCATCGGCAACGGAGATGATTGCGGAGTTAGCGCTCGCCATACAGACAGGCGTAACTGCGGAAACACTCCATCATACCATTCACCCGCACCCCACGCTCTCTGAAGCTGTAATGGAAGCTGCGGCTCAAGCACTTGCAGAGTGTGTACACCTATAATGCGCTTATACATTGAGAATTGCTAGAAAAGGGAGTATCGTACCCCTTGTTTGAAAAGGGTTAGAGAGATGGCAACAGAGAGTTCCGAGAAGATGCGCCTACACACGACTTCGCTCGTTAAGAAGTACAAAAAACGAACAGTCGTAAAGGGAGTAAGCATAGAGGTACAACAGGGCGAGATTGTCGGATTATTAGGTCCTAATGGCGCTGGTAAAACCACTACATTCTACATGATTGTGGGACTCATTGTACCGAATGAGGGAGCAATTTATCTTAACGATAAGGAGATTACGCACGAACCCGTATATCGGCGTGCGCAGCAAGGTATCGGTTATCTGGCGCAGGAGGAGAGCGTATTCCGAAAACTCTCAGTAGAGGATAACATCCGCTCGGTACTCGAGATGACGAACTACCCTAAGGAATATCAATACGAAAAAACCGAGAGCCTACTCAACGAGTTCAATCTTCAGAAGATTCGGAAAAACCTCGGCATACAACTCTCGGGGGGCGAAAAACGCCGCACCGAGATAGCACGTGCGCTAGCCCTCGATCCAAAGTTCATACTCCTTGATGAACCGTTTGCGGGCGTAGATCCCATTGCCGTAGAAGATATTCAACACATTGTCGCACACTTAAAGGATCGCAATATTGGCATCCTAATCACCGATCACAATGTGCGGGAAACGCTCTCTATCACAGATAGAGCTTATTTGTTGTTTGATGGCTCAATCCTCATGTCGGGGACGACCGAACAACTTGCTGCCGACGAACGTGTACGTGAAGTCTATCTGGGGAAAAATTTCCAACTGCGGTAAGATACTAGGATTAGGCTGTCTTATACCTGATTTTGCACTATCATTGAGAGTATAATGAAAGAAAAGCAGAAAAAAATGACGCTTGTTTAACACTGTACCTTGTGTTTTTCTCTCCATTGCAACTCCATTGAGTTTTGATAAAACATCCAAAACGCTTTATAAGACAGCCAAAATTTCGTTTCGTTCGGCTCTAACTCTCTAGCTTGAGAAGCAGGGTTATGGTGTCTCTAACTAGGAGACTATGGAATTTTTGTAAATTGCAACTTGTAAAACATCCTGAAAATCGCTCCGCTTACATAATCTTTACATGCGAATTTTTTTGCACGACGCCAATAGAACGAAACATCTTTTGCCATTAACCTACTTTAAAGCTATCTGCGAGCTTCGTTTTGGAATACTAACACAACTAGAATCTTGGACACTAGCCCT
>CAUVMY010000184.1:0-3940 GCA_963552845.1 uncultured Bacteroidia bacterium | reverse complement strand
CTTCCCAATCGCAGATAAACTGTAGCTTAACTTGAGAGAAGTTTGTAAAGTCTTGCGGCATAGTCAATATCACTTCATCCGAGGTATACTGAGCGGGAATTAACTCCCCATCTGCCGCAACGCTTGTAACAAGCTTTACGAGAGGTTGCCATACATTGTCGCGTTCGGAATCTATAATCGCAAATCTATCGTCGCCGTATGCCGAAGCGATGCCTGTCCCCTCTGTAAAAATATACTCGCCCACACACGCCGTTGGTAGTACACCACTACTATTACGAACACTACGTAGCCGATCCGTACGAATTTCAGTCTCTGTACGCAGTGTGTTCCAGATACGGAACATCGCATTTTCTCCACGTAGCGGATTGTTCAATGAAAGTCCTTGCAATGAGAAAGCACCCATCCCATTTCGCTTCATTTCTACACTCTCGCCATCTACCCACGCCGTTACCGTGGTCTGCCCTCCCACTTTGGACAGTGTTAGGGCTATATGCTGCCATTGCTTCGGTTTCAGCACAGGACGCGTACTTGTAAACTCACACTGTTGCCCCAATACTAATGCCAAGGTATTGTCGGGGAAATATCTGTTTCCGACCACGGCAAGCATTACAATAGCATCTCCTTTAATGTACTGTGCACCTTGCGCGTCATTTAACTTCCACCAACCTTCAATTGTAGCCTCATGGCCTATTGTTTCGGCAACGCTTGGAAGTTTCAAACTCTCTGTAGCCACACTTTCAAAATTCAAGGAAAATAACTTGTTTGTGCTCTTCGGAGCAATATGGTAAAGAGTAGTTATGAGTTCATTGTCTTTTTCATAGACATCTTCCTGCGCCAACTTTACTGTGAATTTATATTTACCAACCTGCCCTAAATCAGCGGGCGTAGTAAAGTTTACTATGCCTTCACCTCCTAAAGGAGCAATCGAACAGTTCAACTCTTCTGTATGCACCGCTTTGTCATCCACCTGATAGGAAAGTTTTACCTTCTGTAGCGGGACAAGCCCATTGTTCCGTAGTTTCACACTTATAGGAGTTGCCGAAGTAAGGCTTCGCCCCGATTTTACATTCTCTAACGAAAGTACAGCGACCTCACAATCAATGGGACGTGTAGCATTTGTCACAACGGCAGTAACATCAAACGCACTTCCCCATGTAATTTCCTGACCAGCCTTAAAAGCCGCATAATTTGCATCATCGGCTAGCAATACACGCATACGGTGTTCGCCAGCCACAATACTGACAGCTGTATAATCTAGGTCAACCCAATACTCTTGTACTCCATCGACTAGTTCAACCGTTGCCCATTCAGGGGCTTGGTCTGACAAGTCGCCATCTCCATTTGTATCTACCCAAACTCTGAGTTTAGCATTGGCCTGTTCTGCCGTAGGTTTAGCGGACAATGTAAAGCGTAGCGAATTTTTACTTTGCGTGTACAGTTCTATCTTGGCAGTTGGCTGGTAGGAGATACGATTATGCGCCTCCAATTTCAGTGTATCGCCCGTTCCTGCTACATACATTTGGCTTATGTACAGTGCTTTAGGCATTTTTATAGTCCCGCCGCCATTCCATATATTATCGCGTTGTACCACAAATTCCTGTTTGTTATCGCTCAAGTCGCCATCTCGTGCAAGCTCTGCAATAAATTCTGTGCGCATTGGTGCAGTTACTTCTATTTCGTCGGGGAGTAATACCCTTGTTTCAGTCCCCTTAGGAGCTAACACTGGGATCTCAATCCGTTTACGCACCCCATCACGCGTAACCCAAAGACCAACATTATACTGAGGGACAGGCAACAGGTTCTCGGCTACCACCTGAAGCTTCTTATGCGACCCATCTGTCCCAGCCACCTCTTCCATCCGTATGAGTTTCCAACGATTAGGAAGCGACACCTCGGTCAATTCTGCCACCCAACCCTCACCAGGTCTACCATCGCCACAATAGAAATAAAATACCAGACCACCATCAGAAGCTTCCGATAGAATAACCTGCGACTGTCTTTCAGCCCCCGTAATATAGCCAGAAGCCTCGCGCGTACGTAACATATATAAATCGGCGGGAACATCGTTCGTAAAGACAAACAACGTATCTGCACGTGCAAGCGAGATCGCCTTAAATGTAACCTGTATAACATTGCGCGGATCGCTCGGAAGTACATGCAAAACGGCATGTTCGCCTGCTCGATAACGCTCCAGAGCACCACGTCCGTCTACAAATGCCGTTGTCCCTTTCACTTTCTTCGTTATATGCGGTACAGTAGGGAATGGGGCACCTAAAAAGTCAACGTACGTCAGCTCTGGCATTGACAAACCCTCTCCCATACTATAGACTTCAAATGTCTTTGTATTATTCTCTAGGTTTGCGTCAGCAGCTACTTGTGTACGCACTTCTACATTGTATTTATGTGCTTCGGCAGTATAGAAGTTGTAAGGAATAGAGAATACCCTATCTTCAAATGATTTTAGTACTGCAATAGTCGTTGCATAAGCCACTTTCCCATCCACTAGTACACTGATAGACACATTCTTCAATTCCACCGACGAACGATTAGCAATAGAGAAGGTTATGTTTTCTTCTTGCATGTTCGTTTTTGCAACAATCTCGGGATTGTTTACCCAACCAATTGCAACATCGGGCTGCGTAGTTGTAGCAAAAATGCGGTAGTACAATATACTAGACGTTGTCCCTTTTTCTTTCAATGCCGTTTCTAAGCTTAGTTGGAGTTGCTGACCCGCATACTTTGTCAGATCCCATGTAAGAAGATGTTCGTAACCATCGCCCGAGATTTGCAAACGCCTAAGTACATCTTCAACCTCCTGCCCATTCACTAGTAAACGCAATAAAGCATCACTAGCATCCGATGCCCCTCTTAACGCCACTAGTGCAGAAAGCTGCAACTTCGTACCTGCTTCTACGGTCTTTAAGTCGAGAGAACATACATTAGCAGCAGCTACATTCTCGCGTTGTGCAAAGGGTGTAGTCCAATCGGTAGCCGATTTCTCTGCCCGCCACGTTGCTACGTGCGATGTAAACGGCAAATGCAGTTCAACAGGCGTATCCTTCATCTGATTTTTCAGGTTCGTACCTGTTACCAATTCTGTATGCAAGGAGTGAGTCCCCGTAAACGATTCGAGGAAAGGCAAATCATTTATAGCAAGAGCCGTAGGCAAGACCTTGGAAGCGATAGCTGCCACACTTCTATTCCCTTTTACACCCTCTGCATTGACAGCCCGAACGGCATAAATATTCCGCTCGCCTGTTACTATGGCTTTAGAAGGGAGTACAAATTCAGTAGATGTAGCCTCAACCTCGCCAACCTTTTGGTACACACCTTGTACAACTTCGGCGCGCAATACTTCATACCTTGCAGCCCCTTTGCTCGCCTCCCAAACAAGTTTCCACGTAGATGTATTGCAACTAACATCTTCCAAGCGTAAACCTTGCACCTGCGGCATGATAGAAAATACACCTTGCATGGTTGCAACTACTCCGTTCCCATCCACCACGCGAAGCACTGCCTTATTCGTAGGCTGCACTTCTGCTGGGAGTTTTATCGTTGAACAAGACGGATAGCGCCCTAGACTTGTGTATGATTTACCTCCGTCCACCGACAACAAAGCTTGTACTTCACCAGTAAGATTCTTAGCACGGAAATAGAGTTCTTCGCTTGGAGCATAGATTTCCCCAACCGTAGGAGCCACAATCGCAGGCTGTTGTTCATCAAAATACCACACGAGTGCATACGGTTGTTCTGTATCTTGTTTTACCATGCCTGTTACATGCACCGTATACGCACCCGCCTTAGGCGCTTTTATGACAACCTGCTCTATATTATCCAACTTATTGGGCTGACTGGCAACTGCTACAGCCGTCGGATTCTTATAGTCTAGCGTATAGGGCATATAGGTTGTACCATTAGCAACGACCGTTAAGTCAAGATC
>CAUVMY010000183.1:0-3967 GCA_963552845.1 uncultured Bacteroidia bacterium | reverse complement strand
AGAACTCTTTGATCTCCTCCAGCTTATGCGGAAGTAATTTCTCAACTTGTGGATAAAAGTAATCCAAGAGACGACGTTTGAGTGCATTCCCATCTGCTAAAAGAAACGTACCTGCCAGCTGTTCAAACAGTTTCTGCTCCTCACGACTACAGATGGTCAAAAACTTCTTAGGCAAAAAATTGAAGCTCGTATCTTCTCTAGCCAAACTAGCCAATTGGACGACACACTGCAACGCTATATTATAAAAGAAGTAAAACTGATAGGCATCACTACGCTTGTGCATCGTCGAGGCATTCTCATATTCATACACGAAGCGCTCTATTAATTCCTCACTCTTTTGCTGTTCAGTCTGAGGTGTACCAAGGTTGATGAGCTCTTGCAAATGGTTTGTTATAGAGACCTGTTCCTCAGGGCAGACGTATAGAACACTGGACTCGAGGTCTTTGAGTTCGGAACCAATATAGTTGCGGTCAAGATCTGAGACTTGAGTATAAATTGAAAAGTCTATTTTGGGATATTCCTCAAAGTAGATTGTTAGTTTGCCTCGTATTTTACAGGGACGGATAATAGCGCTGTAAGTGGAAAAATCACGCACGAGCAATTGTTTCAATTGGGCTTGGTCAAACAGGTTGTTCACTAGGAGCTGCAAATCTATATCGGAATTGGCAGTGTGCGTTCCCCTAGCACAAGAGCCAATGAGAAACAACGCTCTAACCCCCATGATCTCTGGAGCAAGGCGTTTTAACTTCTGTATAAACTCGTTGTGTATCATAATGGTCTTCGCATATTACAAGTTTTACATAGTGTTTTATTAGGGTAATGTTGTTGCAAATCAAGATATAATGGACTGGTGAGCACGTCTTTAAGGCAAGTTTGATAAATAGAGCCAAAGTCGCCCAGTGTACGTCTGAGTTTGTCTGGCGCACAGCAGGGGGAAATAATCCCCGAGGCAGAGATCCATAGCTCACGTTTTAGGAAGGGGCAGATGAACTTTTCGTTGGTTTGTGTCTTCCCTTCCTTCTCTGGAAGGGGGTGTATATTTTCTAGAATGAGTAGTGTTCCGTCGGGTTTCATAGACTGTTGTACAATCTGGTAACACTCTGCTACATAATTATTCCACTGCTTACAATGCTCAGGATTAGGAGGAATGGCGTATGGCTTGATCTCGTCAAAGTGTGCCCATAGGTGATGCCCTTTAATGCGGTCGATCCCTAGAGCTACAGCCAGCCGTACGATATCGGGGAGCTCATGCATCGTATGAGCCATAAAGGTTGGCTGCAAGGTGATACGACAATAATATTTTGTTTTTTCGTAATGTTTATTACGCAAGGCGATGAACGTTTTGAGTTGACTCAATGCTTTGTCGAAGTTCCCGCCAAGCATTACTTGGGCATAAGTCTCCGCTTTCGCTCCATTCCAACTGATTTTTATGTCAGATGTACGAGGAATAATGAGCTTAGCCCAGTCCTCGATAGAGCGGCGCGGAAAAGTTCCATTGGTCGTCAAGTTGATCTTGATTCCGTAGCGTTCTGCAAGGCTATAGATCAGGTCGATATACTCATAAAGCAAAGGTTCACCCATAGTAGAAGGGATAACTTCTTGTACACCAAGCTCCGACGCCTGTTCAAAAAGGCTCTCGATAAGTTCCTTGGGCATTCGGCGATGCCGAATACCAGTGGCGGTAAATAATTCCTGTTTAAAATGGCTATAGGGACTGTGCTCTTCGCACATTATACAGTTCAGATTGCAATCCTCGGGATTAGTGTCTAGAGTAATACGGAATAGTTTAGGTGCGGACATTTTCAAAAATATTTACTAGCGTAGCACAATGATGTCCGATATCTGGCACAGAGCCCTCTGCGCTATACAAATAACCTCTTCGTCCTAAAGCTCGGAACTCCGCAGGGTGCTGCACTGCCCAAAGCATTTGCTCTGCGAGCGAAGCGCTATCTCGATGCCGGAAGAGCAAACCATTTTGGTGGTGAGCCACATACTCTGCCATACCCCCATAGTCTGCCGTTATCACAGGAATATGACAAGCCTGCGCCTCGTGAATGACTAGGGGAGAGTTTTCTGCCCAGATGCTAGGAACCACGATACCGTCTACCTGATTGAAAACCTCAGGCACTAACTGCTCATTGTTATATTCCCCGCAGAATACTACCCTAAGGTGTTGGGGCAAGCCCGAAGCTATCTCCTGCAGCGCCTTCGTGCTTTGTCCGTTCGGACGCCCATAAATACGTAGGACAGCGCGCTCTGGTAGCGTAGCAAAGGCTTCCAGTAGCAAATTAATTCCCTTTGCTGGAATATGTGTCCCAATATAACCGAAAGTGAAAGTCTCGCGAGGTGTAGACGATAATAATTTTTTGTCGAGATAATCCGTAGGAAAGCCATAGTCAAGGTATAATATCTTCTCTTGCGGAATCCCGAAATCCTGTACATATCGATTCATCAAAAACCTCGCAGGCGCTATGAACAAATCAACTTTAGTCACAATCTCTCGAATGTGCTGCATACGCTGCTTAACCCAAGTTGTCCATCGTGCGATGTCTTGTTCTCGATCCTCAGGATAGCCCGAGAAATAGACCTCATAGCAGCGCTCTGCGCAACGAACATCCTCTTGCCTATCGCAAAGCATAAAGTTACAATCGCGCCCAATACTGCGTGTTAGGAATTGCCCCCTAGGGCACATTAGCCAAAAATCGTGTAGCATATAGACTATACGAACATGGTGTCGATGCAACACCTCGACAAGTCCTGTCGAAAGATGGTTAAGATGCCCGATGTAGGCTATATCAGGTTTTAATTCCTGCAGCAAATCTTCAAAGACTTTATCCATCTGCTTGTGGCGATATCCATCTTTCCCTTGCGGATTATTCACAACATATAGGTCAAGATTTAGATGCCGCGACTCCTTTCGCACAGAAAAATCTGGAGCATAAAGATTCTCTTCTCTTGTAAAAACAGAGACGCGATGTTGTTTACTGAGTTCGTTACAAACGGACTGAGAATAGATCTCTGACCCAGCATTATAACTGGGCGGATAACCATGAATAATTTTAAGTATATGCATATTACAGCATATCAAGCCGATTATATATCTTTATTTGTTTACTTAAAATGTCCGAAATTGTTACATAAACAAATCTCTTGATCGTGACGACTAGGCGAAAGATTGCTAGTTGGGGTGTAGTAGGAAGATGTGTCAAAACATAGCAAGTTTGCTAAATTTTATGTTGTGTTTTCTACACAAGTTGTATTGTATTATTTATAAATATTGTAAACACTTCAGCAACCCTTAACGGTGTGTCAAAACACCTTTTTTATCATTTATACTCTCGCAACTATGTCCATTTCATATACAAGAACAGGCTTGACGAGCAATAAATCGTCCGTCCTTAGACTCACGTCCGTAGCGCCACGCGCTTTTTACTATCTTAGTAGCACAAAAACGGACGCAAGATGAACCAGCTAAGAGACCTCCCTATTGGTATACAAAGTTTCGAAGACATCCGTAAGCGAGGCTTTGTGTATGTAGATAAAACGCAATATATCAGAGATTTGGTTCGTGGCAAGGTCTACTTTTTGAGTCGTCCACGTCGTTTTGGTAAAAGTCTTTTCCTTTCAACTCTCGGTGCGTATTTTGAAGGACAAAAAGAGCTCTTCAAGGGACTGTTTCTCGAACACGGTGAGCCCGAACTCGCAGCAGCGCAAGGACGCGAGGCTTGGCAGAAGCATCCAGTGCTGTATTTGGATTTGAACACCGAAGAGTATAAGAAACCAGAAGAACTTGAAAAGCTCTTAACGCTTCACTTAAGTCGCTGGGAAGAGTTATATGGGGGCAATGTAAATGAAGATACCCCTTCCGCGCGTTTTAACGGGATTATCCGCCGAGCTTATGAGCAGACAGGTCAACAGGTTGTGTTGTTAGTAGACGAGTACGACAAACCACTCTTACAAGCCGTGG
>CAUVMY010000182.1:0-3991 GCA_963552845.1 uncultured Bacteroidia bacterium | reverse complement strand
AGTATTTCTTGAAGCGTTTCTTAAGATTCTTTTGTGCCTCGCCGAATTGTGAGCGATGCGCTTCATCGAAAATGAACACGACCTCCTCCTTATATATCGGCAAATCGTCCTCACTCTTTAGCAGATTGTTGAGTTTTTGTAGCGTTGTTACAATGATCTTGTTATCATTCTTTGCTATGTTTCGTTTCAACCCTTCGGTACTCTCAGACCCGTTCACACTGTCGGGCGCGAAACGTTGATACTCCTTCATTGTCTGATAATCCAGATCCTTACGATCTACCACGAAGAATACTTTCGCAATAAAATCGAGCTGCGTAGCAAGACGCGCTGTTTTGAAACTCGTAAGGGTTTTACCCGACCCCGTGGTATGCCATACGTAGCCGCCACCTTCAGGTCTGCTCCATGCCTTCTGCTCGTGCGCACTCTGTATTTTCCACAATATGCGCTCAGTTGCCGCAATCTGATACGGACGCATAATAAGCAGCTGATTCGTCACATCAAAGACCGAATACTTCAATAGCACTTGTAGTAGCGTGTTCTTCTGGAAAAAGGTGGCACTAAAATCTTTGAGATCTTTTATTAGCGTATTATCCGCCTTCGCCCAGTTTATGGTGAAGTCATAACTATTTTTGTCTCGCTGTAGCGTATTGGCAAAATAGCGCGTATCAGTACCGTTCGATATTACAAAGATCTGTAAGTACTTGAATAAGGAGTTCTCGTTATTGAAACTCTCCTTGGAATAGCGATGTACTTGGTTAAATGCCTCTCGAATTGCTACGCCACGTCTTTTCAATTCGACTTGTACCATCGGAAGCCCATTAACCAGAATTGTAACGTCATACCGATTGCTCTCATTTTTGAATTGTCTGAGCACTTGTAACTTGTTATTCAAGACATTGTTTTTATCGACAAGACGAATGTTTTTCAGCTCACCGTTATCGAACTTGAAAGCATAAATTTCGTTGTCATGTATTTTTCGCGTAGTCTCAATGAGCGTATCGTTAGGGCAATTCAGATACTCATCCAAGTAACGTTTCCATTCTGCATCGGTAAAACGGACAGCATTAAGCGCTTCTAGCTGGGTGCGCACGTTCTCCAATAGCGAGACTGACGTAAGATGTCCAATATCTTCGTAGCCCAGATGGCAGAGGTCTTCCACAAATTCGCTCTCCAATTCGCTTTCGCTCTGGTAGGCTGCTACAGGTTCGTGCAACTCCGAATGTCGGGTGTACTCGTTCAGTATTATAAAATTGTTTGTTTCGGCTATTGGGTCGTTGTATTGTGCCATTGCTTTTTATGCGGGTTTGATATATCTAGGTTCTTTAGTAATTGTATGCAAGTTACGACATACAACACGATTAAGAAAAAATGCGCTCTTGGTGCAAGTTAAAAGTTAAACATTACGCAAAGCGCGATGAAATACACAAAGATATTGAATACAAACACTGTAAGGGCGTTGCAGGAAACACTCCTACAGAAAAAAAGGATCTCTTCCCTTCGGAAAAGATCCTTTCGTTATTTCCAACTCAGTATTGCACTATTCTTTCACCACCCGCAGCGTCTTGCTGGAAGTACCTGAAAGAAAGCGGAGTAAATATACGCCCGCGTTGAGATTTTCCGTATTCAGTACAGTTTCAACGCCTTGTAAAGCGCCACCACGCACTACTACCCCAATCGTATTTACCAGTTCGTAACGCGCTCCCACTCCCTCAGGGTTCGAGATCCGCAACTGACTTGTGAACGGGTTTGGCGCTACGACCATGCTCTCCAATACTGCATCTTCCACCGCTCCAGGCTTCTCATATTTGAGGGTTACCGTGCAGCTAGCACTCACCGAGGGCGCTACCTTGCTGGTCACGGTTACCGTTACTTGGGTATCCTTATCAAATGGCTTGTCTGCCTTGATAGTTAGCTTGCCATCAGTAACCGATGCCGTAAGTGCTTCTTTGGGTGCTACAGTTACATTTACCTCTTTGTTCACATGCTCAGCGGGAGTGAAATTGAGGGTAATCTCTTTACTTTTATCCTTTTTCAGTTCAAAGGCTTTGTCTGCTTCAGCTATGGCGATGGCAGTCGGTGTCGCAAGCAATACCTTTACATTCACCGTCGCGGTTTTCGTGTTATCTTCTACCGCCTTAGCTGTGATGGTGTAATCTCCCGTCTTCAATGCAGTGAAGGTCGCCTTTTCGGTGGTCTTGTCTGTCACGGTGAACTCTTCGGCTTGAAATTCCCATTCTACCCCACCAGGTGTGTTCTCTGGTACGACTTTCGCCGTGAGAGTGAAAGGTGCACCTTTGGTAACAGTAAGTGCCGAGACCTCCTCTGTGCCTTGGTAGAGCTTTACCCCTTCGACACGGTAGAGCGCTTGAACGGTCAGCGTTGCCGTTTTATTGCTACCATCGGTTGTTTTGGCAGTAAGGTGTGCTGTCCCCTTCTTGCCAATAATTAGCATCCCCGCCTCATCTACTTTCGCGACCTCGTCGTTGTCCGATTTCCACGTCATCTTTTGGTTACCCGCATCCTCAGGAGTCACCGTGGGCATGGGTACTGCTGCTGGCGCATCGCCGACGTAACGGGTGATTTCTTTAGGATCGAAAGCAACAGATTCTACGAGGATGCGATCTACCACTATAGGAGACTCGCCCTCTTTCGATACCACTTTGCAGCCCTTGAACGTGCAGTCACAATCTTTGAGCGCACCATGAACTGTTGCCTTTACATTATTTAGAATGAAATTTCCTGTTTGAGCCTGAGAATGGTCGAAATGTAGGAGGAGCGGGGTATATGCCTCGACTGTGATGTCAGAAACATCAACAGTAATATTCGGATGGTCATTATTAGTTTGGATATAGAACCCGGCTTGCGTGTACGGTTCCTTTCTTATTGTTAAAGTTAAAGTCCCATTGCCTGTTATTTTAGTAGAGGCTTTACACAAGAGTCCTATCCGCCCTACAGACCATGTATTTTTTCCTTCCAGATGAATAGTCAATCCCTCTATCTCATAGTTAGTTATAGCACAAAACACTCGATCTGGCTTGTCTATCGTCACATCCTTCATAAACAGCGTTTTGCTCTCATGTTTGTAGTAAAAATGACCACCTGGGGCTACCGTAATATGCTCAATTTTCGGGTCGGCAAGTATATTATTGCAGTTATCTACATCAACATAACCTGTTGTGAGGTAAAGCGGGTATCTCCTATCGAACTGAATACTTTTTACTTTATTCCCTTTCTGATCTACAAAAAACTTAACTGGCCACTTATACCCCCCAACTGTAGGTGTTATTATAGGTTCTCTTATTAGTACATCATCATACCCCATCTCATACACATTCGAAACGGCACACTCATTTTCCTCCGCGCCAGTAGCCGTAATCGTTCCTTTTGCAAAATGAAGAGCGAAATTGCATAGCGGATGAGTTGGAGCTTTTCCCAGAACCCCCCATTTCCCCGTGGCAGTGAAATCAATATATTCGACTGAAACAGTCTGCTTCACGCATACCGCTGCGCTATCCCTGCTCGTTACCACCAACTCCGCTTTGCCTTCTTCGCCCCTTATTATCATTATTTCGGCACCATTATAGAGGGCAGACCTGTTGGTAGTTTTCAAGTAATTCTTGCCTTCCAGCTGGATTCTTAAGTTAAATATTGAACCGTTCACTACGGCGCTATGCCCGTCGCCTGCCTCTATTGTCACGTTTTTCATAAACAGGGTGCACTTCTCTTTGTCGTAGCGACACTCGCCGCCCTCGGCTATGGTCACCCCCTCGAAGCCGTTTTCTTTGCTGATATTCGTACAGTTTTCGCTAGTTACTTGTTTCCCAGCAATCCAGAGTTCATATTTCACCTCTTCTGCCATAGCGGGCGTTGCCCATAGCACCGCGCAACACTGGAGGGCGGCGATCCACCCCACGGTTTGTAGTTTCCGTCTCATCATTTCTCTAAAATTTTGTTTTGACATAGTCTGTCATTTCTTTGCTACGAAACTAAT
>CAUVMY010000181.1:0-4025 GCA_963552845.1 uncultured Bacteroidia bacterium | reverse complement strand
CGGATCGTAGTATCGCAACGTACGAATGACAAGGCGATTCTTTCAGACGTGACTATCGACGAAATCAATAAAGCGCCAGTCGTTTCTGGTACTACCTATACTTTTTTTGCGGGAGGAGATATAGATGTCAAGAATCTAACGCTTCGTTTTAAACTATCGGAAGGGGCTACCTGTAGTCTTGTTTCGGGCACTAAGTATGACTTCACGAAGCCTCTGCGCGTGGTAGTTACCTCTCAAGATAAAAGCATTACCCGCTCATATTTAGTCGTTGTCGATCAACGTTTGAATTACGAAGCAGAGCTTCTTTCGTTCGGCTTCCGTGAGCTTAAAACTCCTTGTAAAATAAGTGGTTCTAAAGTAACGTTCCCCTCGCAAGGTCTTGATCTTAAGGCTCTAACCCCGTACTATACGATATCGATTGGGGCAAAGTGTAGTTTGCCACAAGATACCCCTGCTGATTTCTCTGCTCCTGTCCGTATTATCGTAACAAGCGAAGACGGATTTACCACAAAGACTTATACAATACAACCTGAGTTGCAAGGAATAACATTCGATTTTGAGCGTTGGATGTCGATAAGTGATTTCGAGCATCCGCTAGGAGGGTGGAGTAGTAGCAATGTGGGATTACAGACTTCGCGTACTTTTACTGGAAAACCAGACCAGTACTCTGTACGAAAGACTAGTGAAGCGCATACAGGTAGTTACGCTGCGCAGGTTAGCACAGAAGAACTGGGAGTTATGGGGAAGTCTATTGCCTCTGGCGCGCTCTTTCTCGGAACATTTGATGCGACTAATATTGTAAGCGATCCGCTCTCAGGTCCTCGTTTCGGGATACCGTGGATAAAAGCTACGCCTGTCGCTTTTGTAGGATGGTATAAGTATGTACCCGGCAAACAGATGGTAAATAAGGCGGGTAAACCCATTGAGGGGGTAGATGAGTTGGATCTTTATGCAGTGGTCTTTTATGGTGATGTGCTTACCTCACACGATATCCAGACGAGCGACCGTGTACTATATAAAGCCCGCCTTACAGACTTGTCTGCCAAAAACGAGTACACTCGCTTCGAGCTATCTTTTGAACCTACGGGAGCAACAGCGCCTGCAGGTGCTCAGTTGCGCTATACCATTGTAGCGAGTTCTAGCCGACGTGGAGACGACTTCATAGGAGCTATTGGAAGCCGACTTTTACTTGACGATTTAGAAATATCCTATAAGTAATGCGACGTAACACACAGCTCTTGATTTCCTTGACGTTCGTTCTGTGCGTCTATACGCATGTAGCTTTTGCCTATTCTTTAGATGAGACCAAAGGGCGTATTGGCAATGCCATGGTGGGTTTTACTCGCAACGCTGCTGTAAAAGTGGGGCTGAATTTTGGAGCTACAACTCCCACCAAGATCCCATACGGTGTTAATGCGCAAGCGTATGCTCCTAACTTTGCGCCCGTGTTGGGCTTTTATCGTTCTTTTCACTTTACCCAAGCTTTTGCTTTACAAATCGGGCTACAATTCGAATATAAAGGAATGCTGGTTCGTGCTCGTGTACATGACTACTACACGGAGGTAAATAAAGAACAAGATGGTGTAATAGTACGCTTCCGAGGTTCATTTACGGGCGAGATTACGACACAAGTCTCCAATTCTTATGCTACACTCCCTCTGCTGTTTTCGCTCCGTATAACGCCAGGCTATGCCCTGAAGTTCGGAGGGTATGCCTCGTATGTCTTATCGCATTCCTTTGCGGGAACGGTTGAGAACGGTTACGTTTGGACACGCCCTTCTGACAATACTTCTGTGAGTAATAAAGTCTTTATTGAGCGGGAAGAATTCAGTTTCAATAAGGAGATGAAACAATGGGATGCAGGCTTGTTACTCTTCGGTGAACATGCGTTGCTCAACAATTTTTACCTCGAGGCTGGTCTGTCTCTGGGTCTAACTTCGGTTTTTCGACGGAATTTTACAGGCATTTCATATCCCATGCAAAACATTTACCTCTCGTTAGGCATAGGTTATACATTTCCGCCCAAAGCGTCGCATCGTGAGTAATCTTAATACAGCTTCTTTTTTACTAATTGGCATTACACCTCCTGCTCTCGTAGCAGACGAGCATCAGCGCGCTTTTTATTTCCTAGAACAATGTATTGATATCCTTCACGTGCGAAAACCGAGCTTTTCGGAACGTGAAATGAGGAATTATCTTTTACCTTATTGTGCGGCGGGATTGGCTTCGCGTATTGTGCTTCACTCGCATTTCTCCTTGGCAAAAGAACTCGGCTTGAGGGGTGTTCATATCAACGAGCATGCGAAGCAAGATCCCGAGGTTTGGCATAAATTTCTATGCGTTTCGGTGGCTATACACCACCTTTCCGAACTCTCTATGCCTACCTATCAGAGTTTAGATTACGCTATGGTGAGCCCTCTCTTTCCTAGCATATCAAAAGAAGGATATTGCCCACAATTTTCTTTATCCGAGTTTCAAAATGCACTAATCGCCGCTATTTGCCCCGTAGTGGCACTAGGAGGGATTACTCCCGAACGAATTCCGTTGTTACGTCAAATAGGTTGTCGAGGAGTAGCCTTTTTAGGCTACCTTTGGGAGAACGAAAATGCAGGAGATCGGCAAAGAGCAGATGAGCTTAGAAAATACAGAGATGAAGGAACGCCCATACGTGTTAACCATCGGAGGCTTTGATCCATCTGGAGGAGCTGGAGTTCTGGCGGATATAAAAACGATGGAGGCGCTCAATGTGCAGGGATTGGCGGTATTATCTGCACGAACAATACAAACCGAGGATAAGTTTTACGATTGTCTCTGGGAACGCGTCTCGCAGATCTTCTCGGCAGTGAAGATCTTGGTCGAACGTTATCCTATAAAAGCCGTAAAAATCGGGATTATGCCCTCTGCAGTGCCTCTTATGCGTATCATCCGCTATTTGCATGAATTGCTTCCCAACGTACCACTGGTTATAGATCCTGTCATGCGTCCCTCAACATCTGATTATTCTTTTATCGGGGTCATTACTACCAATTTTATGAAGCTTCTTACGCCTAATGATCTTTTGACACCCAACGGTATTGAGTTCAGAGCTCTGTTTCAGCCGCTGTTTCATCGTGGCGACTATCCTTTTGATACCAATATACTCGTAACGGGCGGACATGATGCGATAGGTACATCCTATGTAACAGATGTGCTCTATACTCCGCAGGGCAAGTACGAGCTGCAAACGCCGCGCCTTGAGGGCTCAAAGCACGGTACAGGATGTATCTATTCCTCGGCCGTTGCTTCCTATTTGGCACGTGGCGAAAAGCTTCTAGAAGCTTGTGTACTAGCTCAAACATACGTTGCTCAGTACATAGCCTCCTCGTCTACTCTCCTTGGTCGCCACAGTTTTAATTAGTACCTTCGAACTGGTGTATAGTTTGCGCGTTTACTGTATGGTTTGTACTATACGGTGCATTGTGCACGTTGTATACCAGTGGCAGGGCGGCGTTAATCAGATCGTCTTGTCTTGTAATTCGTAACGAAATTATCGGATGTGGCTGCTGGCACTTTTGAAGGGAATTTTGGTGGGAATTTGTGCCTCTATTCCATTGGGTCCCGTTGGCGTAATTTGTGTGCAGCAGACCGTGAACAGGGGCAGGCGCGCAGGCTTTGCTAGTGGCTATGGTGCAGCACTTGCCGATACTCTTTTTGCTACTATTGCCTTCCTAAGTCTCTCTGTCGTCTTAGATTTCATAGAGTCACACCGACAAATTATCCAGATTGGAGGCGGGGCTATACTTGTTGCTCTGGGGATTGTGACCTTTGTACGGAATGCGATAAAGAAGTTCCGCCGTGACCGCCTTAAGCGAAGCAATTATGCGCAAGATTTTGTCTACATCTTCTTGTTAACCCTTACTAACCCACTCTCTATTTTTATCTTTTTGACTCTTTTTGCCGCTTTTGGTGTGCACGAACGTAGTACGCAGCTTGAAGTTTTGATACCTACACTACTTGGTGTACATCTTGGAGCCGCTGCATGGTGG
>CAUVMY010000180.1:0-4028 GCA_963552845.1 uncultured Bacteroidia bacterium | reverse complement strand
ATCTAGGTCCTTCTGCAAAGCACTGTAAAGAATAAAACTTCGCTTTTTCAGCCTCAAACTCAACAGTTTTGGGCTGGATTGTCGCAACAACAGGATTCTTGATGTCGGGCTTACCGCCTACGATATTGAAAACAGAAGTAGCTCCCTTACCAATTTGGGTGATTTTTACAGGCACACCTGCGGCATGTACAAGCAGCATCGTGCCGAGCAGCACGGTAAGCAGCATACCGACTTTCAAAATGTAATTTCTCATTTCTATTGTTATGTATCTTTTTGTCACTTACAAAATTAGCGAAATATAAGCGATACAGCGGACTTATGTATCAGATTACCGACGAATACTACTAAGAGGAAAACTGGGCGTAAGCACCCAGATAATCAAATTTTAGCGGTCATTACACTTTCTACTGTTTTACAGTACATAGGCGATGGGCAAATCTATGCCCTATATATACCGCCCTGTAATGCTTGCAGGATTCTTGGCTACCGCCTCTGGTGTCCCCTCTGCTACAATCTGACCACCATTTTTACCAGCCCCTGGACCCATATCTATAATCCAATCAGCTTTACGAATTACATCGAGGTTATGCTCGATTAATACTACCGTATGCCCATAGTTTAACAAAGCATCGAGGACTTGCAATAGGCGGTCTATGTCTGCAATATGAAGCCCCGTAGTTGGTTCATCAAATGCGAAGAACGTCGGTGGAAAGCTCTTAGGGTCTGCCAGATAGAGCGATAGTTTTAAGCGCTGCGCCTCGCCCCCCGAAAGTTCGCTTGTACCGATACCCAACTTAAGGTAATCTAACCCAACGTCTTGCAAAATCTGTAGGCGCTTTATTATGCGTTTACACTCTATCGCTTCGGCATCTTCGCTAAAGAAATGAAGAGCCTCTTCCACGGTCATCTCTAGTACATCATAGATACTCTTGCCGCGGTACTTTACTTCGAGTATTTGTTCTTGGAAACGCGTACCATGACACTTCTCACATTTTACCTCCACGTCTGCCATGAATTGCATACCAACGATCTGTACCCCCATACCCTCGCAAGATTCACAGCGACCACCTGGGGCATTGAAGGAGAACATCGCTTTACTGTATCCCATATTTTTTGCGAGTGTCTGTTTTGCAAAGAGTTCTCGTATATCATCGTATGCCTTGATATACGTTACAGGGGTAGAACGTAAGGAGCGCGACAAGGGGTCTTGGTCTACAAACTCAACAGCTTCAAGAAGTCTCGGCTTCTGGAGCATGTCTTCCGTATCGGATACATAGGATACTTTTGAGAAATTCGAAAGTGTGGGACGCGAAACATCAACTAGCGATTGAAGAGCGGGAATGAGCGCTTCGCGCACTAAACTAGACTTCCCCGAACCGCTCACTCCTGTAATTACGGTAAGAAGCCCGAGCGGTAGTTTAAGGGTCAGATTCTGTAAATTATTTACAACGACGTTTTCGAGGAGAATATATTTCCCCGTATTACTTCGTATCTTTCTCGTTTTCAGATTTAATCGCCCCGATAGAAAGCCTCCTGTAAGACTCTCTTCGCACTTCTCTATTCCTTTCACATCGCCTTCATAGACCACCTTGCCGCCAAGCGAACCTGCTCGTGGTCCGAGGTCTATTATAGTGTCGGCGGCACGTATAATGTCAAGATCATGTTCCACCACCAGCACCGTATTTCCTTGATCACGCAAGCCACGTAGCACCTCAAGTAAGCGTGCAGTATCTACACTGTGCAGCCCTATACTTGGCTCGTCCAGAATATAAAGAGAGCCTACAAGAGAACTTCCTAAGGAAGTTGCAAGATTGATGCGTTGTGTTTCGCCGCCTGATAAGGTACTTGCCAGCCGATTAAGAGTTAGATAACCTACCCCAACATCTAGCAAGTAGCCAAGGCGCGTCCTGAGTTCTGTTAAAATACGCTTACAAATTTGTGCGTCGTGTTCGTCGAATTTCAGGGCGCTTACGAAGGCAGCCAATTCAGTAAGAGGCAAGTCAACAAGTTGTGTAATTGCCTTCCCTGCAATTTTTACCCACGTAGCTTCTTTTCGTAAGCGTTTCCCATGGCACACAGGACACGTAGCTTTCCCCTTATAGCGCGCAAGCATTATGCGCACCTGCACTTTGTGTTTATTGTTTTCAAGGTATTGGAAGAATTGGTTTATACCATAGAGATCCTCGCCGTGTCCATTCCAAAGCAAATCCTTCTGTTCTTCGGTAAGTTGATAATAGGGGGTATGAATAGGAAAATCAAACTTTGCGGACTGCTTAATAAATTGGTTTAGGCATTCTTGCATTGTATTCCCTCGCCAGCAGAAAACAGCTCCAGAATAAACCGAAAGGAATTTATTGGGGATAATGAGGTCTTCATCAATCCCGATTACTTTACCATATCCTGCACATTCAGGACAAGCTCCCTGCGGATTGTTGAAGTTAAAAAGTGCAGGTGTAGGCTGCTTAAATTCGACTCCGTCGGCTTCGAGTCTTGTACTAAAGTCTTTATAAATAAATTCGCCGTTCCCCTGTAATACAGCGATACGGCAAGCACCGTCTCCTTCACGAAACGCTGCTTCGACAGAGTCTCCACAACGCGTGAGGAATTCACTTGCATCGTTTACTTCAAACCTATCTATCATGAGATAGATCTTCTCCCCTTCTAGAAAAGCTTTGACTACATCGGGAGTTCCAATTTCGGCGATTTCCCCTTTTGCAAAAACGCGAGTGTAGCCGTCCATTTTGTAAATATCGAGCTGCACTCCTAGAGCTTCTACATCAGGCGCCTCAATAGGCGCGAGTATCACAATTCGTTTTCCCGTTTGTAACGAGATAAAGTCTGTAACATCTTTCGTTGTATGGCAAACGATCTCTCGCCCAGTCGTAGGCGAAATAATTCGCCCTACACGAGCATATAGCAGGCACAGGTATTCGTATGTCTCAGACATGGTACCCACGGTAGAGCGCGGGTTACGATTACTAACACGCTGTTCGATGACAATCGCAGGAGGAATACCAGCTATACGCCGTGCGTCTGGTTTAGGCAAACGATCTAAGAACTGCCGTGCATAGGACGACAGACTCTGTACATAGCGACGATGCCCCTCGGCATATAGTGTATCAAAGGCAAGAGAAGATTTGCCTGAACCAGATAGCCCTGAAAGTACGACTAACTTACCGCGAGGGATACGTAACGAATCTATGTCAAGATTATTAACGTGTACTCCCTCCAGTTCTATATATCCTTGCTCCTCTTGTTTGCTCATATTCGCAGCATTAGTGCACAAAGATACCGATTTCAGACGCTAAGGAAGAATTGGTGTTATTCCTGTTCTGTTTCTGTTCGCAGTGCTAATACCAGTGCAAAAGGATTGCGAATGATTCGCTGATTCGAACTTCCGCGAAAACGGAGTTCTTCTCCTCCTTCGGCTTCAATACGCAAATCTTCTTCGCGAATGGCCTGAATAAACGGACCATCGACAAGTACATCTATATATTCTAAAGGAGCTAAGAGTTCGGGGCACTGAGCCAACTTCTCAATTGTATAGCCCGTGTAGCACCAAATATTCATCTGAGTTCTCTCTTTCACAATTCGTAAGAGGGCGAGTAATCCACGCGGATTGTAAAATGGGTCACCGCCCGTAAGCGTAATGCCCGCTAGAAGCTCATCTTTCAAAATACGCTGTATGTGTTTTTCTAAGAGCTCATCTGTCAGAAGCTGTCCTGCCTCAGAATCCCAACTCTGGGGGTTATGGCAATGTGGACAAGCATGTCGGCATCCTGCAAGATAAAAGGAATAGCGGATACCGTCACCGTCAGCAATAGTATCCTCGTATACCTCAATGAGATGCAAACCGTATTCGGCTAACGACATAAGAAACACATAAGATTGACAGAACAGCCAACAGGACACCTAAATACACTTAATGGAAGCAAACCAAAGATCTATAGAATCTTGCATTGCACTAAGTTAAGATGCCATAACACACCCATTCGGTATAATATTTTTGTATCGTAATGAACAGCTCT
>CAUVMY010000179.1:0-4053 GCA_963552845.1 uncultured Bacteroidia bacterium | reverse complement strand
AAAACAGAAGATCGTTTTCTTGGAGCACATAATTCCTGATTGCACCGTCAAAAAAGTGCGATCTCAAAAAGACAGTCCCCTTTATGAAAAGGGTTTACTGGCTACCAATAATTCTGAACAGATTCGGCGCTCGGTCGGCACAACTCTAGTTTTGTAAAAGGGAGACCGAACTTAGGCACTCCATTGTATTTTTTGCAAGCTCTTATAATGCGTCTCCCGTGTCCCATTTCCCAAACATTCTGTATAATTGAGAGAGGATCTCTTACGTTATATTTTGGACAATTAACGAAACTAATGAATGGCAAGGTAACTACTTGGCTCGGTAAACGATGGCTGTTGGCGCTGAGTGGAGGACTTTTGATGTGTTTGGCATGGGAATTCGATCTCTGGCCATTTCTCTTTGTCGCATGGTTACCGTGGTTACATCTTTTTCGCGATTTAGTACTCACCCGTGCTCGCTTCTGGAAGACGTATGGCTGTCTATATTTTGCCGTTTTCATCTGGAATGCATTTTCCGTCTGGTGGATACAAGGCGCTACCCTTGGCGGCATGATAGGTGCAGTAGTTGCCATGGCTGCTTGTATGGCATTAGTGCTTACACTTGTTGTACAAGGTTGGCAACGCTTTGGCAATGCATGGGGAACTGCTGCGCTACTTGTGGGATGGATTGGGTTCGAATACTTTTTTCACAACTCCGAAATTGCGTGGCCGTGGCTTACCTTGGGCAACGGACTAGCAAGTGCGCCTTGGGCTGTGCAGTGGTACGAGTATACTGGGGTACTAGGAGGCTCGTTCTGGATTCTGCTTTTCAATCTTTTACTATATAACCTGCTTATAGGTTGGAAAAAACTCGTACATAAAGCTCGGCTAATACTAGTCACTTCTACAGTGCTTCTTTTACTCATCCCTCTTGTCCTTTCTTACTTCCTAACACCCGCCACACAGAGCACAGGGCAGGGGATAGAAGTGGTTATCGTGCAACCCAATGTTGATCCGTGGAACGAGAAATTTAGCACACTAACAGACGAACAGCAGGTAGAACGCATGCTCTCGCTTGCAAGCGAGAAAATGACTCCTCAAACGCGGCTTCTTGTTATGCCAGAAACGGCGATCCCTAGCAATATATGGATACAACAAATCGATGCAACGCCTGCGGTGGAGCTTATCCGCACCTTCTTACACGCCTACCCCCAGTGTCGTGTCTTGGTAGGAACAACTCTTTTGCAATACCAACAAAGTAAGGAGCGTCCGTCCAAGACGGCGCGTAGTCTCTCAGATGATGGAGATTGGTACGATGCCTATAATGCCGCTCTTTGGATAGGAGACGCAGTAGGCGATGCCCAGTACTATTTCAAGTCGAAACTTGTGGTAGGCGTCGAAATGCTACCTTACCCCCAGTTCTTCCGTTTTCTTGACAAACTGAGTATCAATTTAGGTGGGATGGTAGGCAGTCTGGGTACACAAGCGCACCGTACGGTATTCAAAACGCCCGACAATATAGGCGTAGCTCCCATTATATGCTATGAGTCTGTTTTCGGCGATTTCTGTACCGAATACGTACGTAATGGAGCTAATCTCCTCGCTATAATCACGAATGACGGATGGTGGGGCGATACACCTGGTTATAAGAATCATTTCAACTATGCGAAGCTTCGAGCCATCGAAACGCGACGTTGGCTTGTGCGCTCTGCCAATACAGGCATCTCGGGGGTAATAGACCCAGCAGGCAATGTACACCAACATTTGGAGTGGTGGCAACAAGGGGCGATTCGAAGCACCGTTTATCCGCAATCAGAACAAACTTTTTACGTCCTATGGGGCGACTATCTTGGGCGAGCCGCCTACCTTTCTATTCTAGGTTTGCTTATCGGCGGAGTTGTTGTGCGTTTTCGTGCTCGGAACGGCGCTATATTGTCTCGTTAAATTTTAATCCTAATCCCACGCTTCCCATGCAAATGGTTGATCTTGTCTCGCAGACGAAGAAAATTTATGCCGAGCTTCAAGTTGCTATTGAGCATGTACTCTTGAAAGGCGATTTTATTAACGGCGAGGAGGTACGTCTTTTTGCCGAAGAACTCGGACAGTATATGGAAGGCATGTCCGTTGTGCCTTGTGCTAATGGGACTGACGCGCTTCAGATCTCGCTTATGGCACTAGGGCTACGATCAGGCGACGAAGTAGTAGTGCCTGCATTTACGTATGCGGCTAGTGCCGAGGTTATTGCCTTGTTAGGTTTGCGACCCGTAATGGTTGATGTTGACGAACGAACCTTCAATCTAGATCCTACAGTCCTTGAAAATGCTTGGAGTCCACGTGTAAAGGCTGTAATCCCAGTGCATCTGTACGGGCGCAGTGCAGATATGCATGGTGTACTACAATGGGCGAATACACACGCTGTGAAGGTCGTAGAAGATAATGCGCAGTCTTTGGGAGCGCTTTACGAAATGGGAGGATCTACTGTTAAAGTTGGAACTCTCGGTGATGTGAGTTGTACCTCCTTTTTCCCTACAAAAAACCTAGGCTGTTTTGGCGATGGAGGTGCTATGATGACACGAAATTGCGAACTGGCAGAGCGACTACGCATGATTGCCAATCACGGTCAACGCGAAAAGTATTGTCACGAGGTGATTGGCTGCAATTCCCGCCTCGATACGCTACAAGCTGCCATACTACGTATAAAGTTGAAACACTTAGACGAGTACCTTAATGCGCGCATAGCAGCCGCCGAATACTATACGGCTCAATTATCGGATATCGCAGAAATTATAACGCCCGAAATGAAAGGGTGTACATTCCATCAGTATACACTGCGCATACTCGATGGGCAGCGCGATGCGCTAAGGAAACATTTACAAGCTGCAGGCGTGCCCTCTATGGTATATTATCCGCTGGCACTGTGCGATCAACCCGCATTTCGCAATAGTGGTAGGACAGTGGGTACACTCGAAGTCTCGCGGCGTTTGGTAGACGAAGTTATCTCGCTTCCTATGCATACAGAACTGACTCATGAACTGCAAGATCGGGTTATTGCGGGCATACGTTCCTTCTTTCTCTCCTAGTAAAGAAACGCTCTGGCAAGTATCGCGGCGCGATGTATTTAATTGTTGCGTAGCGGTGGGGTACGCCGTTACCCTTTGTAACACAGTGCCCGAAAAGATATACCCACAGTGTAACCGCGAGCTTTGTACCAATCCTACCTCCTAGTTTTTAACTCTTCGCGGCGTAATGCTACGTCTGCATCGCCCACCGTGCACTGGTTGGCGCCGTAGATAGAACGGTTCTATTCATAATAAAAAGCCTATTTTTGTGCATTGAAGTGCTGGAAGTGTACGCCAAGGGCAGGACTCTGAAGGCAGAAACATTAAAACGATAAATGCTATGAGTGGCATTCAGGCGGAGAAAATTAAAGGTTTGATCGAGAAGCGCGAAGAAGCTCGGAAGGCTGGTGGAGATAAGAAAGTAGCTTCGCAGCATGAGAAAGGCAAATTGACGGCTCGAGAACGTATCAAATTGTTGTTGGATCCGAACAGTTTTGAAGAGTTTGATATGTTCGTGACCCATCGCTGCCAAGACTTTGGGATGGATAAGAACCATCTTTTAGGCGACGGGGTGGTAACGGGGCACGGTACTATTCATGGTCGTGTGGTTTACGTTTTTTCGCAGGATTTTACAATTTACGGAGGCTCTCTATCCCTTACTTGCGCAGAGAAGATCTGCAAGGTAATGGATATGGCGATGAAAAATGGGGCGCCCGTAATTGGAATCCTTGATAGCGGCGGAGCTCGTATTCAAGAAGGCGTGAATAGTTTGGCGGGTTATTCCGAAATTTTCCAGCGGAATATAAAAGCCTCAGGGGTAATTCCACAGATCAGCATGATTATGGGACCCTCGGCGGGCGGTGCAGTTTATTCGCCCGCGCTGACCGACTTCATCTTGATGAATAGTGGTACGGGCAATATGTTCGTAACAGGTCCTAAGGTGGTGAAAACAGTTACTGGTGAGGTGATTAGTGCTGAGGCGTTAGGTGGTGCTACAATGCACGCGAGCAAGTCG
>CAUVMY010000178.1:0-4079 GCA_963552845.1 uncultured Bacteroidia bacterium | reverse complement strand
GCTCAATGAAGGACAGTCGAACGGCATAAGTTCCGCGAATACCTATCCTGCACAAATTTGGACACCAGGTAGAGAGTCTAGCGATGTATGGCGTCCGCTTTCGCAGCTTGTTAGTGGTGTAACTACGGAAAAAGCAGTAGCACCCTCCGTTTGGAATAACAACGAACTGGAGCTTACGGTGAACCACATTACTGAGTGGAACAAAGTGAAGCTTGAGTTTATCGAAGCATGGGCTGGTACTAAAATTACCGAGAAGGGGAAAGCGGTAGAAATTACCAAAGACACAGAGCTAGATTTTAGCAATAGTGAGCATAAACTCTCCTTTGTAGCGAAGCGTGACGATCTCTTTGGTAAGAACTTTACACAGGAGTTCACAGTACGCCTGATACAGGACAAGTCGGATGCTTGCAACCTAATAGCAATCTCTTTGTTGAAAGCAGATAATGAAGGGTTGAAGGAAGATGTGGTACTCCCTAATCCAGAGCAAACGATTATACTACAGCCAGAGAATGCGGAAGGAATGGTCTTCGATGCTAAGCATGCAAAACTGACCGTTGTGGATATTTCACCCAATGCTACGCTCAAGTACCTAGGGAAAGATGTGGCAAAGGGCGAAAAGATAATGATGGATCTCTCTGAACCGCGCATCGTAAAGGTGGTTGCGGAGAATAAGCGTACTTCAAACTCGTATGTGATCAAGTTATCGCAACAGCAAACTATTAAGTGGGCGACTGAGCTAATTAAAACTCCTTATACTGGTACGCCGCAGAAATTGGATGCTGTAGCGTCCTCTGGTCTGCCGTGTTCCTATTACACGAAGGATGAGAAGGTAGCTGTAGTGAATGCGCAAGGCGAATTGGTTACGGTGGGGGCTGGTACTACCGAAGTGGTTGCAATTCAGCTTGGTAATGCCTTGTATCAGCCAGCGCCCGAGGTTACACGTTCGGTTGAGGTGTCGCGTGTACCACTCACAATAAAACTACTGCCTGCACAAATGCATCAGGGCGACTATATCCCCGATTGGCAGTTCGAGTACGAGGGTTTACTCTTTGAAGGACAGCAGGAGGTACTTGAAGGCGAGTATGGTATCAAGTTATCTGATGGTAAATTCTGGAATGAGGGTATGCCAGCACTTGCTCCTGGAGAGTATGATGTTGTTCCGTTGAACTATACTACCCCTTATGATTTTGCAGGCTACAAGGTTACGCGCACAAGTGGAAAACTTACGGTACTAGAACCTAAGGATGCGCTCGTGGTGACAATAACTGTAAAAGACGAAACCAATGCTCCAGTGCCAGAGGCTACTGTAGTTTGCGGAAATGTGCCCTATAAGACCGATGCACAAGGTCTTGTGAAGTGCTACATGAATGAGAAAGGTGAGTACGAAGTTACGGTGTCAAAGGATAACTATACTTCTGCTCGTCAGACCATTAAGCTTGACAACAAGTCTATCGCGGTTGAGTTACAAATCAAGAAGTTGGAAGTGACTCTGACCTATGCGGCAGATACTAACGGTATTATCCAAGGCGAGAAGGTTCAACAGCTTCCCAAAGGAGGAACTGCTGAAACCGTGGTCGCAATGCCGAAAGTGGGCTTTAAGTTTGTGAAATGGAGCGACGAGAATACGAATGCAGCGCGTACGGATCGCAATGTGTTGGAGACCAAAACTTATAATGCAACATTTGCAACAGCTACTTACAAACTGACCTATCTGTTAGAGGAGGGCGGTGAGTTTGATGCAACATCGGGTCCTGCTACACAGGAGGTTAATTATGATGCTTCTGGAGCTACTGTTAAGGTAAAGGCGAAAGAAGGTTATGTCTTTGTGGGATGGTCTGACGGGAAAAAGGAGTTGGAACGCACCGATGCTAATGTGAGAGAAGACAAGGTGCTAACGGCTCGTTTTGTTCCTATGTACCCACTTACTTATTCCGAGGACTTTGATTGGAATGAAGCCGCTTTGCGTTACTGGACGGCTACTCCCAATGCAGATGAGAAGCAATGGAAATGGCTTGAGCGGAAGACTTTCCAGACAGGGCAAACGGGGCGCGTAATGGGATTTGCAGAGGGTAAGAGCATGACCGAGGCTGTTGAACTCGTTTCGCCTTATCTCTCTATTAAAGACTTGCCAGCTACTGCGAAACTTAAGGTAGAGTTTACCTTCTTACAAGAGAAAAAGAACACTTCTGCTGTAATCACTTCGAGTGTAGAGTATGCATTGGATGGCGGTGCATGGACGACACTGAAGGATTT
The DNA here is from genome assembly GCA_963552845.1 of uncultured Bacteroidia bacterium. Classification (GTDB taxonomy): domain Bacteria; phylum Bacteroidota; class Bacteroidia; order Bacteroidales; family CAJPTX01; genus Bacteroides_D. The sequence continues at coordinate 1,826 of CAUVMY010000178.1, read as the reverse complement.
AAGCTCTGTAACTAAAGCAGACGCGTCGCAGAGCATAGAAATGGAGAATTCTACTCTTGCGGGCAAGAACTATATCCGTTTCCGCTGGTCGTTCAAGACAACAGGAACGTTGCAGAAAGACAAGGTGGCGGTAGATGACGTTAAAGTAAGCTACACTGTAGCGCCTGCTACGCAGAAAGTTACGCTGGAATATATAGCAGCTGAACACGGCTTCTTGCAGGTGGCAGGTAAAGGTAACCACCAGAGTGTCCTTCTTACCACCGATGAGGGTACAGATGGCGCAGAGGTGACTGCTGTACCAGACGAAGGCTACGAATTCGATGAATGGTCTGACAACCACTCGACTGTGGATAAACGTAAGGATAACGCAGCAGTTCGTACAGTAGCAATGTTCAAGAAGAAGCCTATACGGACGGGTTTTGTGACCTATACGGCAGAAGCTACAGGACGTATAGAGGGACTCGCTTACCAAGAGGTGGAAGTTGGTCAACGTTCGACGCGAGTAGTGGCTCGGGGAAACGAGGGCTATACATTCTTACAATGGTCAGATGGTTCTAAGGAAGCATCGCGTACTGACCTAATCACAACAGAAGGACAGCAGTTAGCGTTGGAAGCACGCTTTGCAGTACAGCTGACACTTCAGTACCTCGTGAAAGGTAAAGGGAAGATTGAGGGTGGCGATGCAAAGCAACTCCTGATGAGTGGCGAGAATGGTGTTGAGGTTGAGGCAGTGCCCGATGAACACTATCATTTCGTGAAATGGGAAGAGGACGGAAATACCAATCCGAAGCGTCAGGAGCTTAATGTTACGAAGAATATGACCTTTACGGCACTCTTTGAGCCAGATAACTACAGCGTAAATATTACGACTGAGGGCGAGGGGACAATAGAGGTTGAGGGCTTTACAGCGGAACAATTGAAGGCTGTACCTTACGGAACGCAGCTCAAGGTGCTAGCTAAGTTCGAGAAACCGTGGCAAGTGGAGACCATTATCGCTAATGGTCAGGATATTACAAGTTCGCGCCTCTATACAGTACGTGGTGATGTAAATATCCATGCGAAGTTCTCGCGTAAGGAGAATAAGTTTACAGTTAAACTTGTTTCCGTGGGTGAAGGTACAATTGCCGCTGAGGGCTACGACGAAGAGCAGCTCAAAGAGGTTGATGGTGGCACGGTACTGAAGATCGTGGATACGCCGAAGAATGCTGACTATAAGTTGAAGAGCTTGAAGGCTGGCGATGAGGATATTCTTGCTTCTAAGTCCTTTACCGTTACCAAAGATATTGTTGTAACAGCTGAGTTTGAACAAGTCACTGCCATTGACGACGTGGTATTTGCGAATGTGATAGTAGCGCCCAATCCGTTTAAGGAACAATTACGAATTGCGAACTACGACTCTCGTGGTGAAATGGCATACGAGTTACTCAACGTAAATGGTCAGTTGGTACGTGCGGGTAGTTTGCAACCGAATGAAACAGTGGTTGAAACCTCTGATTTGGCGCAAGGAGTATACATTCTCCGTCTCTCTACGAGCCAAGACGCTGTTAAGACGTTTAGGCTTGTAAAAGAGTAGTCTGAAACGAACCTTGCTTGAGGTCTACCTCTGTGGGAGTATCACGAGCAAGAGGCTAAAGGAAAAGGAGCATTGCGAATAGCAGTGCTCCTTTTTTCATGCCGAAAATTTGATGTGGGATGTGTCAAAGTAGAAATCGGGACTCCCAATTATGTCGTAATTGCAAATTCCAGAATATGAGCAGGCTGCGTATTGCTCAGAGCAAAACGATAGGAACTGATGCAGGCGGGTACTACCACAACCACCATAGGGT
>CAUVMY010000177.1:0-4097 GCA_963552845.1 uncultured Bacteroidia bacterium | reverse complement strand
CACATATATACTCTGTAAGACGCCGAGCATTATATCCGTCACGTTTTCCCAATGCAATGAAAAGACGTGTTGTACCTCGCCGCTCTACATTAAAGCCGCGTATTTCCTGATAGCTCGTAACGTCCAGATCACTTTTATAGGCCATTCGGAAAAGTGCAGCAAGCGCGACTTCAGGCTGAAATTCCTGCAAAAGCTCGTTGGCAATATCCATATAGTCTTGATACTGCTCATTTTCCACCACTTCTCGTAGTTCATCTTTTAGCAACTCGCGCTTCACTTCTACAACATCTTGTGCGTTCGGAAGAGTTTCTTTGCGAATCTTGAACTTGATACTTTTCTGAAAATAGAGCAATTTGCGATATTCTGATGGACTTACGAACGTAATTGCGGTGCCTTGTTTTCCAGCACGTCCTGTTCGTCCCACGCGATGCACGTAGGCTTCTGGGTCTTGAGGCAAACTGTAATTTATTACGTGCGTGAGGTCTGCAATGTCTATACCTCGTGCCGCTACGTCAGTCGCTACTAATATGTTAACCAGATGCTTCCGAAATTTGTTTAGAGTCTTTTCTCTGTGTGCCTGTGAGATCTCACCATGTAGCCCTTCGGCAGCATAACCATGTTCTACTAGTTGCAAGGCGAGTTCGTCGACATCTGTCCGTGTTCGGCAAAATACGAGACCATAGAACTCTGGTTCGATATCTATGATGCGCGTGAGAGCATCGAATTTATCGCTTTCGAGCACTTCAAAGTAGATCTGATCGGCAAGGTGTGTTGGCTTTTGTTCTTTATCTACTTGAAGGAGTCGGACTTCCTTCATGAACTTCTTAGAGAGACACACAATTCGTTCTGGCATTGTGGCAGAAAAAAGGAACATACGGTGCTCAGACGTTACTTGTGCTAATATTTCCTCTACGTCCTCAATAAAACCCATGTTCAACATTTCGTCTGCCTCGTCGAGCACAACCCATTCTACGCTGTCAAGATGAAGGTCGCCTCGTCGCAAAAGGTCAAGGATACGTCCAGGTGTACCTACCACGATTTGAGCTCCGCGCTTTAAGCGTCGTTGCTGTTCGGAAATGGATTGTCCGCCGTAGACTGTAAGTAAATGAAGAGGTCGGGTGCCTCGTAGTGAAGCCAGTTCTTCGGTTACCTGGATAGCTAATTCTCGTGTAGGAGCCAATATAAGGGCTTGCGGTACGATTTTTTTTACATCTAGTCGCTCAAGGATTGGGAGTCCGAAAGCGGCAGTTTTCCCTGTCCCTGTTTGGGCTTGTGCAATGACATCGCATGTTTCGGAAAGCAAAACAGGGATTGCCATACGCTGTATAGGCGATGGTTGTTCAAATCCTTTTGCAGCAATTGCGGATAACGCATTTGCGGAAAGACCGAGATCTGAAAAGCGGACTTCTATATTATTTTCTTGTTCGTTCATCTAAAATCGTCAGAGAGCAGATGCCGTTTGTGTTGTGAGGAAATGGGAGTATTGTTCGAAAGGTTAGTTGCTATTTTGTGGGGTGTAATAATTTTTCTCCTTTTTTCTCCCAATTCTCAAGAAGGTCTAAGGCACACTTAACTTCCTCATCTCGTAGGTGAAGAATGCGGTGCATGTATTCGAAGGAATAGAGAGAACGTGCAACAAAGACCTTGGTATACCATTGTAGTTCACGGATATCTACCTCCGAGAGTTCTGTCGCTTCTTTCAATTTTTGCCCATTGGCGGCACAATAGGCTACTAATTTGTTGCGATCGGAATTATCCATGGTAAAATGTTCCTTGTAATCGTCAAAGTTTTTGTATGCTCTGAGAAGCGAATCGCGGTGTTCGCCTACATAATCGATTACCCATTGACGTATCAGTCCATTACGCAATAAACCGCCCACGTAGTCAGACGCAAACGTAGTATCCAGCGGTATGAAGACATCGGGCATGATACCACCGCCTCCGTACACTGTGCGATGTGTACGCAACGTAGAATATTTCAAACTATCGGGGAAGTGTATACTGTCTTTGTGAAAAAGCTCCCCGTTTTTGTATCGGCTGATGAAGGATTCGCGGTACTTGTTTTTATCTCCCAGCGTATATGGGGTTTGAATGAGCCTATTGCTAGGTGTATAGTAGCGTGCCACCGTAATACGATACAATGAACTATCGGGGAATGCAAACTGGTTCTGTACTAGTCCTTTGCCGAAGGTACGACGCCCTACAATAACGGCACGATCCCAATCTTGTAATGCGCCAGAAAGTATCTCGCTTGCCGAGGCAGTGTTTTCATCTACAAGAACTACGAGTTTACTTTTCAAGAAAGCATTTCCCATTTGAACAGCTTCAAAATCTTGTCGACCTACACGGCGTCCTTTTGCATAGACGACCAGAGAACCTTGCGGCAAAAATGCGCTTGCCATGAGTATAGCACCTTGCATAAGCCCGCCTCCGTTGCCGCGTAGATCGAGAATAAAGGATTTTGCCCCTGCGGCATTTAACCTAGCGAGTGCTTCAATAAATTCGCGTACTGTTGGTTCTGCGAAACGCGTAACACGTAAGTAACCAATGGAGGGGCGGATGAGGTAGGCTACATCAACACTGTTCATAGGGATAGAATCCCGTACAACTGTATATTTCTCTACTTTGTTGTGACGTAAGACATCTAGTACGACAGAAGTTCCTTTTGGACCGCGTAGGAGTTTAGCAACTTTACTGTTAGTTAATTTTATGTTGGTGATAGGTGTATCGTTGACAGTCAGGAACTTATCTCCCGCGCGTATACCCACGCGTTCGGCAGGAGCATTAGGGATAGCGGACATTACTACGAGCGTGTCTTTTTGTATGGCAAACTCAATACCTACTCCGAAGAAGTGTCCAGAGAGTTCGCTCATTGCTTCCTCACTTTGTTCGCGTGGAATGTAGTACGAATGTGGATCAAGTTCTTGTAGTAGAGCCGTAATAGCCTTGTCTACCAGTTCTTTGTCATTTATGGTATCTACATAGTAAAAGCGTAGTGTACGTACGAGTTCAACTATTTTTGCGTCGTTTAGCATGTTCTCGTTGGAGAAGAAGGACATGCCTGGGCGCATAAGATGCAAACCTTGTGCTTGGACAGTCAGGGCTATAAGTGTAATGAGCGGAAATAGAAGAGATCTCAAAAAACGCATAGATGGAGCGAGAATTAAACAGAGAGAACTAAAATGTTAAAGAGAGGGAAAGTGAAAGAAAACTATCCATGTCAAACAGCTGGGCAAGTCTTGTGATGGAGGCGAAATGCAACAATTCTGTTGGTTTGCACAAGTAGCCTTTACTCCCACTCTATGGTGGCTGGTGGCTTGGAACTTACGTCATATACGACGCGGTTAATGCCTCGGACGTTATTGATGATTTCGCTAGAGATGCGTGCCAGTACGTCGTATGGTAACGGATACCAATCTGCTGTCATGCCGTCTACTGAGGTTACTGCACGCAAAGCAACGACGCTTTCGTAGGTGCGTTCATCTCCCATAACCCCGACTGAACGTACAGGCAAAAGAATAGCACCTGCTTGCCAGATTTTCTCGTACAGACCAGCGCTTCGCAAATGATCAATATAGATAGCATCCGCTTCTTGCAAGAGTGTTACGCGTTCGGGAGTTACCTCCCCTAAGATACGAATTCCGAGTCCAGGTCCTGGGAAGGGATGACGCCCAAGTATGAAGTGAGGAATTCCAAGTTCTACGCCTACTCTACGCACCTCGTCCTTAAAAAGGAGTCGTAAGGGTTCTACTAACTGAAATTTCAAATCCTTTGGTAAGCCTCCCACGTTGTGATGGGATTTAATGGTGACACTCGGTCCTCCCACCGATACAGATTCTATTACGTCAGGGTAAATAGTACCTTGCCCCAGCCATTTCACATCATGTAATCCTCTAGCTGCTCGCTCAAAGGCTTCAATAAAGCAACGTCCTATTGCTTTTCGTTTTCCTTCGGGGTCTATTACACCTGCAAGTGCTGCATAAAAATGGTCGCGAGCATCTACTCCAATGACATTTAAGCCCATACCGCGATAGGATTCCAATACGCTTGCATATTCGTTTTTACGAAGCAGACCGTTGTCTACGAAGATGCAAGTA
>CAUVMY010000176.1:0-4146 GCA_963552845.1 uncultured Bacteroidia bacterium | reverse complement strand
GTTTTTGGCGAAACGTTCGAGACGGTTGGCGATGTTCTTATCGAAAATAGGAGAAAGGATGATGAGGGTAACGGCGGCAAGAATGAGCACAACGCCGATGCCAATTTGCGTAGTGAATTGCTCACCAAAAACAAGCATACCAATAATAAGCGCTGTAAGAGGTTCCATTGCTCCGAGTACAGAGGTGAGAGTAGACCCTATACTCTTGATGGAGTACATGAGCGCTAGGTTAGAAACGAGTGTGGGAAGTAGAGCAAGGCAAATGAGATTGATCCATGCAATAGGGGTAGGTGCAATTTGTATTCCCTCGCCGACAATGAATGCGTGGATGACAAAGTACACGTTGCTACAGAGCAGTGCGTAGAAGGCTAATTTGATGTTGTTACGCCGCCGAAGTACCTGCACATTGTTTACAAGTACGATGTAAAGCGCGTAGGCGAGTCCTGAGAGCAGAACCATGATAATGCTAGCTGCAGTTGCATTGCCTGTACCACCACCGCGCCCGATGCTAAGAAGTGAAATCCCTGTGAGTGCTAACACAATGGCAATTATTGTGAACGGCGAAGTGCGTTGCTTGAAAAAGAACGCCATAATGAGGGTTACAAATACGGGGTAGAGAAAGTGTAACGTGGTAGCTACCCCAGTACTCATGGTAGCATATCCTTGGAAGAGTAGGGTAGCCGAGCCATAGTAGCATAGCCCGAGCACCATGCACCAGCCTAATGCTTTTAACGAGATGTGGAAGGCTATACGTTTGATGAGCATGAGTATTGCCATTGCAATAGAGACAATAAACATGCGGTAGCAGAGGATATTGTTTACACTGAGTCCTGCCGCCATTACAGGCACTGTAAACAAGGGAAGCATACCAAACGTTGCAGAGGATGCCATCCCTGCAAGAAAGCCTTGAAAATTGAAATTTTTAGCCATTATCTACATCTCATAAGAACGTACAGGGCATCACGAAAATCGTGCCAGCGACGATCTTCGTAGCTCGTAATGCTGTATACGTAGTTGTTTACTTAGGGATTGATTGGATGATGGCTGTAAGGTTAGAAACAAGGAGTTTCATACTGACGGCCATGAGGATAATTCCGAAAAATTTGCGAAGGGCATACAGCCCTGCTTTCCCCAAAATTCGGCGCACAAAGAAGACATTCTTGAGCACGAAATAAACTACTGCGATATTAAGCAACACAGCAAGGATAATCGTAACATCGGAGTACATGGCGCGTAGCGAGAGCATAGTGGTAATAGAGCCTGGCCCTGCAATGACGGGGAAAACCAGAGGAACAATAGTTACATCGGTGGTTTCGGCATCAAAACGGAAGATGTGTATGTCAAAGACCATTTCAACGGCAAGTGCCAAGATAACTAGCGCCCCAGCTACGGCAAAAGAGGTGAAATCTACGTTTAAGAAACGAAGAAGGGCAGAACCGAGGTAAAGGAATACGATATAGAAGCCTAAGGAGACTAAAGCAGCTATGCCCGATTTGTAGCGTTTTCCTTGTTCGGACAAACTCACAAGGAGTGGTACAGAGCCTGGGATGTTTATAACAGCGAAGAGTACCATAAAGGCACTCAATGAGTCTAGTACGATTTTGTATACTTCAGACATGTCCTTAGAATGCAATACGCCCCTGTTCTTTGTTTTTAACTACTTTTCCTTTGATGTGTACCTGTACTTCTTTAGCATTGGTTGCATTTGAGAGGATTGTTACCGTGCGGCTAATAGCCTGCAACTTAGGTTCTACACGAAAATAGACTTGTATCTCCCCGTTTTTGCCAGGGAGTATCGGTGCCTTGGTATACTCTTTTATGTCGGTACCACAGCATCCAGATACTTTCTGGAGTATGAGTGGTGCTTTACCATCGTTATAGATTTGTATTGTAACGCGCCCTGTGTTGTCATCTATCTTGCGGAGTTCGATATCGCCCATCTGCACTTCTGCGGGCTCTATACGTATCTCGGCACTTTTGTTTTGCGCCATAAGAGATGCGATAGGGAGGGTGAGGAGAAAAAATAGGAGTGAAAGTTTACACTGTTTCATCATCTCGTTACTAAATCTACCTTTTTGTAACGACCAATGTGTGTGCTTTGTTGTTCTAATTTTGTTGTATTGCTTCGTAGTAGTTATGAGTACATTTCATTTTGCCATTGAGATAAAAAATGATCGTTACATTTGTGCTTGGTAATAATTCATGTACAAAGGAGATGAAACGAGTATTGTTAGTTTTGGCGCTCATTAGCGCAGTGGCGTGCAGCAGTGCGTTTGCACAGTTGACAATTGGTGGTAAGGTAGGATTTGGCTACAATGGTGGTAGCGAAACGGCTAAGGTTGCAGGTGTTACTACCGAGAAGGATGGTAATTCAGACATGACGTTCACTTTCTTGCCCTACGCAATCTACTCTTTGCGTAGCGATTTGGGAGTTGGTACACACTTGGGGATTACCTACAGTTCATTGACTGTTCCTGCAAATAGCACAGAAAAAGGACACGGGAACGATAAGACCACAACGTCTGACTTCATTTTCAACTTCACGCCTTTTGTTCGTTACCACCTGTTAGGCAATGACCGCATCAGTCTTTTCATCGATGGTCAGATTCCACTTCAGTTTGGTTCAAAGGGTGCTACTAAGACCGTTAATGGTGATAAGACTACAACTGCTGATGGCGCGAGTCTGTTAGGGATTGGTGTAGGCATGGTACCTGGTATCCAAGTAAACTTGACTTCACGTTTTGCGCTTATTGCTACAGCTAATGTGGCTAGTGTAAATTTCAACTACGAAAGATTGACCACTGAAGTAGGCGGAGCTACTACCACGACAACGGGAACTGGTTTTTCGTTGGGCGTAAATGGTGCAGTGCCTAGCAAGACACCTTTTATGGTAGGTTTGGCTCTATCGTTCTAGTTGTAGACTGCGATATAGATTTAAGCGCTCCAGTTTTTGAACTGGGGCGCTTTTTTTATAGAACAATACAAGAATAATAGTTTGGCGTACTCTACAATGAGGAAATAGGGTAGGGGGGACCTTGCATATCCTGTTGTACAAAATCTGACGGAATTACATATTTTTGTAGAGACGATACGTATCCAGCAGAAACACGCATAAAAAGACCCCAACATCGTTTTAATACTAAACTAGGTATCCGCTCATGGCTCGAGTTTCGCAGTCCCTTCAACAGAAGTTACAGCAGCGTTTGTCGCCACAACAGATCCAAGTGGTACGTCTGTTGGAGATTCCTCTTGCACAACTCGAGCAGCGGATTAAAAAGGAACTAGAAGATAACCCCACACTTGAGGAGGGAGAAGCGCCCGAGAACGATTCGGAAAATGTAGAGTTGCAAGAATATGACGACTCAACAGAGAACGAGACTAGTACAACGACAAGTGAGGATGAGTTTTCGGTAGACGATTACCTCCCCGACGATGAGTATGACTCTGACTATCGTGAGCCTAGTTACGGGGGCGAGGAGCGCGAGTATGAGTCGCCGTTGGCAACGGTGGTTTCTTTCCGAGATCAGCTTTTAGAGCAACTCGGTTATCAGCGGATTTCTGAGGAAATACGAAAGCTCGCGGAGTATATCATTGGTAATTTGGATAATGATGGTTACCTCCGACGCAACTTGTCGGCACTGCGCGACGATTTATTGTTGCTACAAGGGCGAGATGTTCCACTAGAAAAGCTTGAACAGGCGCTTGCCGTAGTACAAGAGCTTGAGCCGCGGGGTATCGGTGCTACTACTTTGCAAGAGTGTTTGTTGCTGCAGCTTAAGGGGCAAGACTCTGAGGTGGCAAAAAATGCGCGCCTTATTTTGGAACGCTGTTATCAGCGTTTTGTACAAAAACACTATCAGCGTATTCAAGAGGAACTGCATTTGAGTGAAGAGGATCTTCGTGTTGCGCTAGATTATATTTCTAAGCTTAACCCTAAGCCAGGGGATATGGCAGATGGGGGGCATTTGCATGATGCACAGACTATAATCCCCGATTTTATCCTTGGTTTAGACGAGCGTACTGGTGAGTTGGTATTGTCTTTGCATGGTGAGAATATGCCTGAACTTCATATCAGTTCGGAGTATCGGCGCATGCTAAAGGACTATGCGGCAAAACGGAAGAATTCGACCGAGGCAGACAGGGCGG
>CAUVMY010000175.1:0-4147 GCA_963552845.1 uncultured Bacteroidia bacterium | reverse complement strand
ATAGTCCTGAGTTTGCTATTCGCATTATAGAGCAACGCGAAGCAATAGAAGTGTTACGGCGAAGTGATAAACAGTACAATTCTCTATTTCAATATCTTTTAGGGAAGTATGAGGGGATTACCAAGCATCACCACATCATCCCCTACTATCGGGTCTTAAAAAGCGAATTGCAGATAGCTCCTAAAGAGTTGCACGAAATCCTACAACGGTTACATAATACTGGCTACATCCATTACATGGACTTGCATGGCGCTCTCTACTTACAGCTTGAAAATGCAACAACCTTTGATTTCGATTTTGCCTACTGGAAAGAGGTGCACCGCTTAAAAGAGGAGCGCTACGAAAAAATGTTGGCTTATATAAACAGCCATGGGGTATGCCGCGAAGCGTTTCTACGCGCCTATTTTGGCGAGACACTCTCCGAAGCAGAGTGCCATTGCGAACGTTGCGATGTATGCCTACATATTAAATAACAATTCGCAGATTTGCGAATCTTAGAAAATCTACATACTTTTGCGCATTAGATTTTACTAACAAATATTTAAATCTTATTACTTCAATTATGGACGTATTATTTAAAGATAATGGGTTAGCGGAGCTTTATCAATACCAAAAAAGCAATGACAAGAAGTACAGGAAATTACCAAGCCAAGTCGTAAAACAGTTTATAAAAGTAGTCAACTACATACGTAATGCTCGCGACATTGAAGAGTTAAAACGCATTAACTCACTTCACTACGAGAAAAAGAAAGGGAAACTAAAGGGAAAAGAATATGTACGAATAAACTGGAAAGCGTAGTCTCAGAAGAAGGCATCATCTGTAGCATTTTACTCATTGAAATTTCTAATCATTATGAATAACCAAAAACTCATTCCAGCTTTTGCAACGCATCCTGGCGAGCTCATCAAGGATGAACTAGAAGCAAGAAAGCTCAGCCAAAAAGAATTGTGCGAGGCTAGTGGAATCAGTCATTCTGTTTTAAGTGAACTGATTCACGGTAAGCGTTCTATGTCGAAAAATGTAGCAAAAGCTCTTGAGCAGGTACTAAATATACCCGCTATCTTTTGGCTCAATCTACAAAATCAGTATGATATCGATTGTGTCGCTATAAATGCCCGCAATGAGAGAACTACCGACTTCCTTACCTCTACCCGTATACAACTGGAGGCATTATTAAAGGATAGTGCTTTGCTTTCTAATGCCGATCGCGAGGAACTCCAAAAAATAGAACAAATCATATCTCTCCAATTGGAAAGATAGCTTTTGTAACCCGTATTTCCCCACCTAAGGCGCGAGATTTCAATCATCAATCCGCATTTACCGATCCTTTTCTTTTCGGTGTGAAACGCGATTCGGTATGATTGAGCAAACGTCCTATATTCTTGCGGTGCGTGACAAAAAGAAGCGCTGCGATGGTTATAGCGAATATGATAAGGGGGAGATCTCGCACCCTAAACAGGAATACAAGAAAGAGAGGGAACGAAACCCCTGCCGTCATTGAGCCGAGCGACACATAACGCGTTATCACTAACACTAAAGCAAACACGCCAAGCGCACACAACGTAGCCAGCGGATGAAGGGCAAAAACAACGCCGCAAAGCGTAGCAACACCCTTCCCACCCCTAAAGCCTGCAAATAAGGGGAAAATATGTCCTAAAACGGCACAAATGCCAAATAAAATAGCAAAGAGCGACCACGAGACGTTCAATGTGGGAACAAGATGGAACAAAACACGATAGAGACTAGTAGCTACAAAGCCTTTCAACAAATCAATAGCAAAAACAGCAAGCCCCGCAGGAAGTCCCAAGGTACGTATCGTATTGGTTGCGCCCGCATTCTTGCTTCCGTATTCGCGCACATCAATTTTGAAGAACGCTTTTCCCACCCAAACGGCGGTGGGAATGCTCCCTAGTAGATAAGCCACAATAGCTAATACCACTATATAGAGTATTGTAACACCCATTCTGCCCTCCTCTTTAACGTTGTACAAATTTAGGGTAATTTTATAGAGAATCGCACGTTTTGAAGAGTATAGAGTTCTATAAATAGAACGAAACACTTACTCCAATAGAACTGAAAAATGGAAGTAGAGAATAGCACAGAAGCGCAGAAGCAACGTAGAAACCTTATAGCCGAAACACGCTCCTTACTACAGTCGGAGCATAGCAGTACTTTGCGTAGCGCACTAGACACAGTTCGTAGCGAAGGGCTCGAGGAACTCCTCCCAGAGACTTTGGCACTACTTGCCACAACAGATCTGGAACTTCGCCAATATATTTTCGAGTTCCTTATTGATATACACTCGTCTGCACTTGTAACGCATTTGGCGAACGCTCTGGAAAAAGATTACGAAGCTGATGTGCTGGCACTTCTCATTTCGCTTTGCTGGCAGAGCCCGTTAGATTACTCTCCGCTCCTAGAGCGTCTATTACTTTTTATGTCGCACCCTAGCTTGCAGGTCGTAATAGAAACTATGACAAGCCTCGAGATTGCGTTTGACCATGCTTCACGAGCACAGCTAGAAGCCTCATTAAAAGCACTAAAACAAATGGGAAAAGGGGAAAAACGGTCAGAGGTTCGTCTGCTCATCGAAGAACTGCAATCAACCTGTAGTCGCTGTCTACAACAGGTAATCAACAATGAACGGGAGGAAAAACAAGAAGCTGCTAAGCACGAGCATCACCACCACGAACATTGTGATTGCGGACACGAACACTAGAATATTCGTTGAGTCCAAAATCTGAACTCATAGCAAACAAAAAAGGATTGCCACTACGACAATCCTTTCTCTTTCGTGATCCAGCTGGGATTCGAACCCAGGACCCCATCCTTAAAAGGGATGTGCTCTACCTGCTGAGCTACTGAATCATCTCCCTCACATCTCAACAACAGCGCAAAGGTACACAATATTTTTGAATATTGAAGAGACGGAATGAAAATTCCATCAATTCCTCAACACAGGGCGTGCAAGCAAAAACTCTGTGACAATTTATCTAGTAGTCAGTTTTTCTAAATGCTTAGACATTTGCTGTTGTAGTTCTTTCGCCTTTTCGCGAGCCGCTGTTGCAAAATGCGAACCACTGTCAGCATAAAGAATCCCTCGTGCCGAATTAACTAGAAGTCCGCAACGGCGATTCATGCCGTACTGTACCACTTCATCAAGACTTCCTCCTTGATGTCCGACTCCTGGGATAAGCAAAAAATGCTCGGGCACTATTGCACGCACACGCTTTAACATCGAAGCATGTGTAGCCCCTACCACATACATCATATTTCCTTCATGCCCCCAGTGGCGCGAACGCTCGAGCACCTCTTCAAAGAGTTGGCGTTGCCCACCGTGTCGTGAATTGACCTCGAGCGTCTGAAAATCTTCATAGCTCTCATTAGAAGTAACAGCAAGCAATACTACCCAACGACCTATATACTCAAGGAAAGGCTGTACGGCATCGCGTCCCATATAGGGAGCAATGGTAACAGCATCAAAGTCCATAACCGAGAACATACTCTTGGCATACATCGAGGCCGTATTGGATATATCCCCACGCTTAGCATCAGCGATAATCATTATATCAGGGTGATGCTCACGAAGGTACTGCACCGTGCGTGCGAGCGATTCCCAACCGCGTGCCCCATTCACCTCATAAAATGCCATATTGGGCTTGTATGCTACGCAAAGGTCAGCAGTAGCATCTATTATCGCCTTATTAAACTCATACATCGGGTCGTGCTTACCCGCAAGCGATACTGGAATCTTACGTAGGTCTGTATCGAGTCCCACACACAAGAAACTCTGCTTCTTGACTATCTGTTCATACAAACGATTAGCATCCATTGTCTCGTCCTTATGCTCCTTGTGTTTTAATTACATACCGCTCGCACGCAAACGTTCTGCATTCTCCGCAATTTGCAACTGCTCGATAAACGAGTCCAATGCGCCATTCAGCACAGCATCCAAGTTGTATACGGTATAGTTAACACGGTGGTCTGTTACGCGCCCTTGAGGGAAATTATAGGTACGAATCTTTGCAGAGCGGTCTCCTGTAGAAACCATCGTCTTGCGCTGCGACGAAACCCCATCAAGGTATTTCTGATATTCTATATTATAAAGACGTGTACGCAATTCTATAAGAGCTTTTTCAAAGTTCT
>CAUVMY010000174.1:0-4154 GCA_963552845.1 uncultured Bacteroidia bacterium | reverse complement strand
TTTTCCCCGAACGCCCTGCATTGATACTCACCAACTCAAGGTCTTTGTGTGCTGGGTTACCTCCATCTTGCATTTCATTGGTAAAGTCATGTATATCTGCCTCTGTTACATTTTCCGTACCGCATGGGTATTGTGCTACCTCATCTGTACGTACTAACATCAGGCGTGCACGTTTCTTACCCACACTGGCAGTGGCTGGAGCACCGATCTCAAACGAATGAATATCGTCATCTGGTTTTGCTGCAATCGGTATCCGTTCGTCGGCATCAAAACTACCGTCCTCGTTCCAGTCTACAAACAAAAGAATCGTCTGTTCGGCGGGCACTTGGTTGTTAGTCATAACTTTAGCACTAATCTTGCCATCCGCTTTGTAAAGAGCAAGTACACTGTCCAAAGTATAGTGAATATGGTCGCGAGTAGCTTTGAATTTTATGGTACGATTTTCAAAAGTGAGCTCTTTGAACCATTGCTCTGCAAAACGCTTGTAAAAACTGGGAATGCAATAAGCGTCGCTCCCTGCCAATATATCATAGTGGTTATCCTTCCACTCGTAGTCGTCGCCTTCAAGGAATACGCCCAATGCCTGCAATTCGCGTGCTTTCAGTTTTAGTTTTTCGGGGAACTCAAAGTCTGTTTCACCCGACGCGAGTTCGTCAATTGTCGCTTCTTGCAACACCTCGCGCCCATTCCACAACGAAAGCTTCACATTTTTAGAGGGTGTCTTCCAACGGTTTAATAATTTCACTTTTACGGGAATTGCCGCCGTTTCCTCCTTACTTATGCTTTGTGCACTTGCCCATGTTATGGCTAAAGGATTCGCACGTGGTACAAAGTCTATCTCTGCCACCCAACCAGCGCCTAAGTCATAGAGACAATTGAAAAGGAATGTCAGTGCGCCGTCAGTAGCCTCCGAAGTGAACGAAATCGGAGCTTTGGTTGCGCCCGTTAGTAACTCTTTTACAGGAACACTGTAGAGTTTTAAGTCCTTCGGCACACTAGACGTGTAAACGTATAACCCCGTGTTACTGCCAACCAGATCAAGCTTCTTGAAGGTCACACGCAGACGTTGCGTCGGATCAGACGGTACTATTTTCATAGTTGCTTCCTGATACTCGCTGTAGTTGCCAAAAATTCCTCCGCAGTCAGTAAATATCACAGGGCGAGATATTACCACAGTCTTCTTTGGGTCTTCGGGTGCTCTTCCCAACGCCGTCCGTACTAGTTCAGATTCTGCCATCGTCAATACCTGACCGCGATTGTTGTACTTCAGCTCTAGCACATTGTTTTCTGGCGTCGGATCGTCCTCAAGGTCGGCAATCACCTGAATATCGAGTATAGCACCCAATGGGTCACTTACACTGAGATCCAATGTAATAGGAACAACCGTAGTCCCCATCTCGGACAGCTCGGGTATTACCCTACTTGCAACCCATTTGCCATTTACAAGCACGCGCAAGCCTACATCCTTCAACGGAACACTTGAGCGGTTCTCTACCAGAACTTTACACTCTGTTTCCTTCGGAGACTCGCCTCTACCAAAATATTTCTCTAAGCTCAAGATGAGATCTGCCTTTGCAGAGGGATGCGCAATAGTAACACCGCTTAGGGTGAAGTTGTCATCCTTTATACTCCCCACGAACTGCAATTTAACATTGTGGTGAGCACCACCTGTAATTTTATAGATCCACTCCTCTGCTCCAAATGTAGATACCTGTTCTACCTCTTTTGCCCCCACGGGGATGGCTGGTTCGCCGTCAATTACCGCGCGGAAACGTGCACTCTTCGGGTAATCCACATTGCCAACCCCTATTCTACCGTCAACGTGGAGATAAACAAATTCGCTAGACGGAATTTCGCTGAGATCTAGGTCGCACATCTCCAGAGTAAAAATCTGTGGCGCATTGCCAGCAGCGAAGTACTCATCTTCGTTGAAATAGTCTTTTACTTTTTGCGCAACAAGTACAAGGCTGTTTGCGCCTGGAGTAGCCTCGGGCGTATAGGGCTTATAAATAGAAAACAGGTTCTTACCCTTAGTCTCGTGGAAGTAAGGCGACGGATATGCGCGGAACTCCTCCTTGAAAGGAAGTGACGTTAAAGAGAGTGGCAAGCTACGTGACGCATACGGACGAACTGCTTGTGAGCGCAAGCCTGTTTTGTCACCTGCCAAACGAACTGCTACGGCAAAATAGGGAATAGCTGCACGCTTTAGTATCTCTGGGGTGATCGCAAATTCGTTCGTCTCTTTATCTACCGACCCAATTTTTTCTACACTCTCCTTTGTTCCATCGCATAAAAAGAGGTCGTAGCCTTCTATAGCGCCATCTACCTTGTTCCAAAGCAGCTTCATACCAGCCGAAGCACAGGTATTTGCCTCAAGACGAACGCCTTGCACCTGCGGAGCAATGGTAATGGGGAAGGGCGAAGCAGCTATTCCACCATTCGGACTAACGATGCGGAAACGAGCCTTTGTAGTGGCTGGCGCATTGCTAGGAATAGTTAGTACAATATTGTAGCCAGCAGGATATTCGCGCGGAGTTACATGTCCGAGGTTAAGGTAACTTTCACCGTCGTTGTACGACAAATCTATATTGTAAGTCCCTTTCACGCCTTCTACATGGAGAGTATAGTCCTCGCCAGGTACTAGCTTTTCGTTGTCGCTTAACGGGATAATGCGGGTGGTCTTATTCTTTTCAAACCAAACGGCGAGCACAAAACGTTGTTTCCCCTTCACTACACGTGTTCCCTTTACTTCTACCGACAACTCATTCTGCCCAAATTCCGAAGGCAATAGCGTCACCTGTTCCACATTGTTCAGATTATCTATTTTGCGTGTAGCAAGCTCTTCTACGTGCCCCTTAGTAGGATTACATACCCACGGGAGGTACGTATCTGCACCCTTTACAACCAAGTCCAAATCGTTGACAAGCACGCTCTCACCATAGTCTACTGCCTTCTCGAGGGGTAGGTCGTTCCATACAAGCGTAACCTTAGCCTGTGTATAATCGCCTTTAGGGATCGGGAGCTTAAAATTCTTTATGTCGCCCAAACTCAAAGAGTCGGAGATAATAACTCCATTCTCTAAACAGTCAATTGCATTCTCGGCATTGAGAATCCCATAACCATACTGAAAGTCTGGTCCGCGCCGACCTGCATCATCGGCAGTATTGATTACCAACGCTTTCAGAATATCATTGCGAATTGGGCGATTGTTGTGGAGCTGTAAATAACGTTGTTGAATGAGTGCCAATGTACCCGACGCAATGGGGCATGCCATAGACGTACCTTTCATGGGGGCGTATGATGCATTGGGCTGCGTAGAGAGAACTTGTTCGCCCTTGCTCATGATTGTTGGGAACATACGACCGTCGTCTTGCGGTCCGCAACTAGAGAAGTTCGTAATCAGTCCTGCGGTGTTTACAGCACCTGCATAAATTACATTTTTAGCGCGCCACGTCGTTGTACCGTAGCCTGGCACACCATAACGCTCGGTAGTAATATCCGAGCAAAATGCTTGTTCGTTACCCGCTGCAAATACGTGCGTTATGCTGGGTTGAAGATTGGTTAAGATATCTAACTCAAAGTCGTTTTGTCTATAATTCAAACGGTAATAGTACTGACACTGTCCTGTAAGAGGAGTACCGTACGAGTTTTGCGTTAGCGTAATGCCAAATTTCTTTTTCGCATCCAACATTTCCTCCTGAGCACTCAGCCCATTGCTACCACCAAAGTTGTAGGTATAGGCTGTGGCACGCGGTGCCATCCCGTATGCACGCTCGTTCAAAAGACCACTACCAAGTACTGACCCTGCCACATGCGTTCCGTGCTGTTCGCTACCATTGCCTTGCTGTTCATATTCTTGCTGATGAACACGATTGCCAAAATCGGGATGTTGCATCACATTCCCATCCCAAATTCCAACTCGAATACCCGTACCATCCAGCTGTCTTGCGCCAAGGAGCGGCGAAGCAGAACGGAGTACAGAGGCACGACTCAATGCACCACCATCGCTATTGTTGAGTTGAAGCGGAGCATCTACGGGGTTAATGCTCAGTACCCATGGCAATGCGCTTACTGCCTCTAGCTCTTCGCGTTCTACTGTGAGTGAAGCAGTACGAAAAATGTCGGAGATACGCACCGCACCCTTTGCCATGCGC
>CAUVMY010000173.1:0-4175 GCA_963552845.1 uncultured Bacteroidia bacterium | reverse complement strand
TTCCAACAAACTTAATTCTTCTGACTCTTCCCATATCTCATAAACAACAAATTCTATTATTAGATACGTAAGCCAAATTGATTTGTTTACGAATTTTGTTGATTTAGGCTATTATTTTCTCCTTTCGGCTATTTTGGCTTATGTAGAAAAAAATCTCCTCTTTACTTTTTAGTAGCCTGATAGAAAGATTAGAAGAGTTTAGTGCTATGTACAATAAACTGCAGTATTGCAGAGAGTCTTTGGCCTGATAGGCGCATCTCTTGCGGGTCAGACTTCCCTCTCTTATTTTATATCTTGAATTTTGTGCATTCTAGAACACACTAAAAATGAGTGTGTGTCAAAACGCAGCATGTCCATTAACTCTATATATTGTGTCTTCTATACAAGGTATATCTGATTATTTAATCCTTTGATTAACGCGCACTCTTAACTGCGCGTCAAAACGAAAAAAAACGGTTTAACACGTTTTTATCAGACGTACTATCTTATAAAGATTTCCAGAGCTTACTGACGTTTATATGGCTTCTGTGTGTAGTCTTTGAAAATATTATGTACTATTTCCTCGCTACATTTCAATGTTTTGGCAGTTTCTGTACCTTTTGTATAGCATTGTACTGCCTCGTTGCGCATGCCCAGCATGTCGTAGCAAAAGCCGAGATTACGCCAATATAGTACAGGAAAGAACCATGCCTCCAATTCATTGATACGAGGCTGCAACCTTTTACCTACTTCTACAGCCTCGGTATAGCGTGCATGCAAGAAATCGAGCCAAAGGCGTTCAAAGTCATAACGTGCGGTACGTGTTTGTAGAGAAGCCCATTCCTGCATGAGGTGCTCTGCTTGTTCGATATCTTTGGTGGTGATTAGTTCAGGTCTCAGATCCATATCAGGACCGTGCAGTAGTGGAGTAATTGCATTGGCATACATTTCATTCTCATCGTTGTAATAATTTCTTGCTAACCAGTGCTCTAGGTAATCTGTCTCATTGCGGGAAGGCTCTAGATTTTGCAGCGGAAGAATGTCGTTTAATGTTACGAGACGTACGGAATTACGTTTTGCGAATGCATCGTCAAAGTAGTATTTATGTTCCGCGCCAGTAAAGACAATTACCCGCTTTGCCAGACTTACGTTCATAGCACTGTCTATGAGCGATAGCATTTTTGCATTTCGAGCTTCGGAGTGCAAATTCATGACACCGTCGCCATATACGGAAACCTCTATTCGATATGCCTCGCGTGTATAGTCGTTGTAATCTTTCCCGTTAAAGAACTCATAGCCTAGTACATTATTTCGCCACACGCTATCCATAGAACCGTATTTTTTTTCAAAGGACTGTATAATACTGCTATTTTGCACCAACGAATCTGCCACTCGTTTCTTGCTTCTATAGTCCTCTGTTTTCATATACTCTCTTCGTGCAGCTCTTACGTCATAGTTCACATCCCAATAATCGATAGGGTAGCAATTTATGTTATGCTCTCCGCCGTAAACACAAGCAAGTGTCATTTCTTTTAGGTAACTCTTTTTCTTAAAGTAGAACGGTGGGATCTCTACACAAATCGCATCGGGTTTGTAGGTAGCAAGAATGCGCACTATATCGTGATAGGTATAATGCGGGTTCTCTGCGTGCATTCCGTGAATTGTACCAATTACAAGAACTTCTGGTATATCGTTGGTCTTCTGTGCCATTACGCGGTAACCCGATAATAGGACAAAGAGTAACAGTATTAAACCGTGTTTTACAGACATTGTAACTTCTTGTTTGCTTTCCCCGATATTCGTGTTTCGATTGTAATGTTTGAAACAATCTTCTGTTTCAGAGGCTCTTTGCCTGTAATTTTATGATCTGTTTCGCCTAAGAGGATCTCTTCATTATTTACTGAGATAGTGCACTCGTATTCAAAATAGGTCTTCCACGCCGCATTCGCCTCAAGGCGGAGCTTATACTTCCCATCGGGTACACTGTTCCCCGCACGGTCGTCTAGTTCCCATACGAATTCTTGTCTTCCTGATTTGGGTGTTGCTCCGCTCACAGCATCTACAGGTTTCTCTTGCACGGCTTTCCGCCACGCGATGAGTGCATCTGGGCGTTTCTCCCATCCCTTACCAGCAGTAAAAGCCGTTACAAACAATGTTTTTATCAACTCGCCTTTGTCGTTTTCTATCCAAACAGCGAACTGATTCGTAGCTAACTTAAAACGCTTATTGAAATCAAAGCTGAAAACGACCTCTTGTTTCGGAGTTGCCGCATATATCCGTGTAGAACACAGCAACACGGATAGCAAAATCAAAAGAACCATACGTTTCAACATCTCTCATTAAATATTTAATTCGTAGCGCAAGATAATACTTTAATATAGGATATAATAAAAAGCGCCGTAGTTTATACTACGACGCTTACCTACTTTCATTTGTCGGCAACCTAATTGGGCTGTGTTACTTCCACGCTGGCACGAGGAATAGCTTTTACCGTTTGGTCGGAGAATAGCCCCGCACGGAATTTGAATAAGCCTGCTATGGCAATCATGGCAGCATTGTCTGTGGTAAAATGTCGCTCAGGAATAAAGACCTCAATATGCAACTCTTCTCCAAGTGCTGTCACTGCTTCGCGCAAACCATCGTTCGCCGCTACCCCACCACCGATTGCCACCTGACGAATTCCTGTCTCCTTAATTGCTTTTCGCAACTTACGTATCAGTATATCGATAATGGTATATTGCAACGAAGCGCACAAATCTGCCTGATGCTTTACAATAAAATCAGGGTCTTGTTGCACATTCTTTTGTAGAAGATAGAGGAAGGAGGTCTTCAGTCCGCTAAAACTAAAATCCAACCCTTGTAAGTAGGGACGAGTAAAGGTAAACGCCTGCGGATTGCCCATTTTAGCCAATCTATCTACATGCGGACCACCTGGGTAAGGTAACCCCATCACTTTGGCGCATTTATCGAATGCCTCGCCCGCAGCATCGTCAATCGTCTGCCCCAGCAGTTCCATGCGCAACGGGTTGTGTACAAGCACCAACTGCGTATGTCCGCCCGAAACAAGTAGCGAAAGGAAGGGGAAATGGGGCGTACGCGTATCCTCCGAGGTCTTCATAAAGGGCGAGAGGATATGCCCCTGCAAATGGTTTACCTCTATAAGCTTTGCCCCAGTAGCTAAAGCAAGCCCCTTAGCAAAAGAAACTCCTACCAAGAGCGCACCCATTAACCCAGGACCACGCGTAAAGGCGATGGCATCCAGCTCATTGACACGCACATTGGCAGCGCGGAGTGCCTCGGAAACAACAGGTACGATGTTTGAAAGATGCGCACGCGATGCCAGTTCGGGTACTACGCCTCCGTACTGTTCATGCACTTTTTGAGTGCTTATCAGGCTTGAAAGTAACTGTGTATCGCGTATCACTGCCGCAGACGTGTCGTCGCAGGACGACTCTATCGCTAAAATCAAGGGATTCTCAATACGTTTACGGGGATGCAGGTTAGTTTCCATAGGCAACACTTCTGGTTAAACCTCTTTTATGGGATTCGCTATGGGCGTTAAACCCAATTCTTCTCCCTTTTTCAACATAAACTGTTCCGCCTCTTCCGCGTTGTTGGCAATTACGCCATCCAGAATGGCATCTTTTATCGCGTTCTTTATCTCACCCACCTCTTTGCAGGGAGTAAGTCCGAAAACTTCCATAATACGTTCGCCCGAAACGGGAGGTTGGAAATTACGGATGGCATCGCGTTCTTCCAGATCTACCAGCTTTTCGCGCACGCGCTTAAAATTGTGCAGGAAACGCGCCACTTTATGCGGATTCTTGGAGGTTATATCTGCCTCGCATAAAAGCATGAGCGACTCTATTTCGTTGCCAGCGTCAAACAGAAGACGTCGCACCGCACTATCGGTAACTTCGTCGTCAGTAAGTGCAATAGGGCGCATGTGCAAACGTACCAGTAAGGCTATGCGCTGCATAATTTCGTTCTGTGGCAAGTGGAGGCGACGGAATATCTTGGGTATCATTTTTGCTCCCACATATTCGTGAGCGTAGAACGTCCAGCCATGCCCTGTCACAAAACGTTTTGTGGGGACTTTGCCAACATCGTGTAGCAGTGCCGCCCAGCGTAGCCATAGATCGGCACCTGCCGCAGCTGCATTATCTACTACTTGAAGTGTGTGATTGAAGTTGTCT
>CAUVMY010000172.1:0-4178 GCA_963552845.1 uncultured Bacteroidia bacterium | reverse complement strand
ATGGCAATTTTTCAGCCCTCCAGCGCTGCGGAGAATATGGCGTAGTACGTGTTGCCGTCACGGGGCGCTCGTATTACTCTAGTTTGCGAGTTCTTGCCGATGACACGCCCATAGACTACCTCATCTTTTCATGCGGCGCAGGTCTACTGCGTTGGAACGACCGTAAATTACTCTATGCCAGCACATTCTCACAGAACACTGCAACGGAAATAGGACAACGCTTGCAACAGAGAAAACTGGCTTTTATGGCACATGCTCCTATACCCTTTAACCACCTATTTTGGTACGATGATGCAGGACAAAGCACAAACAAAGACCTACTAGCACGTATCGCACATTACGAAGAATGTGTATTAGGACGCGTAAACACCTCTGCCTTTACTGGTGGACTTACACAATTCCTTGTCACTACAGAATGTTCGGAGGAAGAATTCTCACACCTAGCCTTACAATTTGCGCCTTATGCCGAGACGGTACGTTCCACATCACCATTTATACACTCACATAAATGGTTAGAACTCTTCCCCAAAGGGGTAAACAAAGGAGCTGGCTTATTATGGCTTTGCAATAAACTCAGCATTGACAAGAAAAATGTCGCAGTTGTAGGCAATGATTACAACGACATTCCAATGCTCGAGCAATTTCCTACCGCTTACGTAGTGAGTAATGCTCCGTCGCAACTAAAAGAGCGTTTTGAAGTCGTTGATACGAATGATGCAGACGGTGTTGCCAAACTCATTACAAGCTTATTACACCAATAAACTAAGCAACTAAATCATTCGCTTACAGCCCAAATCTATCCCCCTACGGGGATGTTTCATTTTGTGCATTTCCAATTAAAAATACCTACCTTTGTGTAGGTTTAATAGGCTTGTGCTCGCTCGAGCACAAAGCCGATTTTTTTTATGTTTAATGTGTTAAAGAGTAGTAAATGTCAGATTACATTTATCTCACCCCAGAAGGACTTGCGAAGTTAGAAAACGAACTGACAAAACTTAAGTCGGTAGATCGACCTGCCGTAATCCAAGCTATCGCAGAAGCACGAGACAAGGGCGACCTGTCAGAAAATGCAGAATATGATGCCGCCAAGGAGGCTCAAGTCTTTCTAGAAAACCAAATCTCGAAACTAGAACTAACTTTGGCAAAAGCTCGTGTACTCGATACATCTAAACTGGATCTCTCAAAGGTACAACTGCATTGCAAAGTAAAGCTGATGAACCATACCATGAAAAGAGAAATGGAGTTCAAGCTCGTATCGCAAAGCGAAGCCGACCTACGTGAGGGGAAATTGGCAGTAGAAACTCCCATTGCAAAGGCATTGCTAGGACATAAGGTCGGAGAAACCATCGAAGTACAAGTACCCAGTGGCTTGCAAAAAATAGAAATTCTTGAGATTGGTTTATAACAAAACAACAACATGGCATCCATCTTCACTAAAATCATTAACGGAGAAATTCCTTGTTACGAATTGGCGCGAGACGAGAATTTCATCTCTTTCTTAGACATTAGCCCTATTCAGCGCGGTCACGCCTTGGTCGTTCCCCTGAAAGAAGTCGATTATATTTTCAATCTCCCACAAGAGATCCTTGAGAGCATGTTGCCTTTTGCACAACGCGTAGCACGTGCGATAGAGGCAGTCGTCCCATGCAAACGAATCGGTTTAGCAGTTGTAGGAATTGAAGTACCGCATGCCCATTTACACCTAGTTCCTCTACAAGAAGTAGGGAGTCTAGATTTTGGGCTACCCCGTTTACAATTGTCTGCTGACGAATATACTGAACTTGCAGCGGCAATTCGTGCAAAAATGATATAAGTTACGTACTTTTTATATTGAACAAGAACGAGGAGGGGTGTCAGATTAGACATCCCTCTTTTTATTTGTAATCAGTCGTTTAAAGAATTCCATCACCTGAAAACAAGAAAATAAAGAAGAAGATTTGGTGATTTCAACAAAAGGGCATATCTTTGCATTGCAATTGAGGCAGAAAGGTAGTGCGGAAATAGCTCAGTTGGTAGAGCACGACCTTGCCAAGGTCGGGGTCGCGAGTTCGAGTCTCGTTTTCCGCTCGAGGAAAGGTATCGGTTAGCGCGATACCTTTTTTTGTAGGCAGTGTTAGGTTTACTACGTAAGTAGGGAGCCCGAGTGGTGGAATAGGTAGACACGCAGGACTTAAAATCCTGTGGCTGATGAAGCCGTACCGGTTCGATTCCGGTCTCGGGCACTGTCAAGGCAGTTTGGAACATCGCGATCCAGACTGTTTTTTTTTATTAGCCTACACCAGCTTTCCGCCCCAAAGGGGCAACAAATTGCGCCTATCCGTTACGTCTCTCGTCTCCTTTACACTGGTACTCACACCGTGAATAAAACACCCATTAAATACATTACCAGTATTTTTTTGATCGCTTTGTACATTCCCCTCCAAACGATGGTGATAGGAACCACTAGGAGGGTGTACAAAAAAAACTTTTTAACGTATTTAAGGAATATAATGCGCGTATTCTCGTACAACTCTTAATTTTCGCCTATGCACACACCGCCACATTACGCTAAATAAAACCGAACGGAACGTTCTTCTTGCCAAAACGAACATATTGTCCATAAACGGACAAAAGCGAACAGCTTATCCTCAGGGAGTTAGCAAATAGGCATACCAATTGCGCTTAAAAGTCTGCAGAGAGATAATTGAAAAACATCTGTATCATGACCGCCGTAAAACTCGAAAACGTATCACGCATCTATCGCACAGACAAGATAGAAACCATTGCACTAGAGAATATCAACCTCGCTGTGGAAACAGGCGAATTCGTCTCTATCATGGGTCCCTCAGGGTGCGGAAAGAGTACACTACTGAACATCATTGGCTTGTTGGACTCCCCCACCGATGGGAAAGTATTCTTACAAGAGCAAGAGCTCAATAAGGTAAGCATAACGCAGCGCGCGCATTTCCGCAATGCCAACTTGGGGTTCGTCTTCCAGAGCTTTCAACTCATCCAATCACTAAACGTTGAGGACAACATAGCCCTACCCTTACTCTACAGAAAGGTCTCGGCAAAAGAGCGTAAAGAACGAATAAATAACGTCATTGAACGCGTAGGACTCAGTCACCGTAGTCACCACTTTCCATCACAATTGTCAGGGGGGCAGTGCCAACGTGTTGCAATAGCGCGCGCATTGGTCGGTTCACCAGCCATAATACTTGCCGATGAACCTACAGGAAATCTTGATACCAAAATGGGGACTGAAATCATGAATCTTTTGCTTGAACTCAATCAGCAGGATGGCAGAACCATCATCATGGTAACACACAACGACGCACAGGCTCAAAAAACGCAACGCATTATTCGGTTACTCGACGGTCACCAAATCGCTTAATTTTTATTCGGATGAAATACTTCTCTCAGATCTGGCGCTTGCTCCGAGAGAATCCTGTGCTTGGTTTTATCTCAATTCTTGGAACAGCGCTAGCCATCGGTATGGTAACTCTTACAGTGGCTACAAAACGCCTAATTCCAGAAGGCGACTTCTACCCCGCTTTTAAGCGCGACCGAATGCTATTCTACAAATACGGCATTTCTTACGACAAGAGCGACACACTAGCCACTGGAGACTTCTCTGCAGCGCGCCTTAGTTCGCGCCTAGCAAGAGTTATAGCCTCCATAACAAGCGCAGAATATACCTCAATACATAGCGTGCATAACCACGATGTAAGCTTTCAACTAGAAGGCGATGCAGAGGAAACAGAAACTGAAGGCTATCTACGAAACGTAGATGTCTACTTCTGGAAAATCTACGATTTCCACTTTGTCTACGGCGCGCCTTTCACAGAAGAGGAAGCCGAGGCGGAGAGCAAAGTAATAGTGCTCTGTAAAAGTATGGCAGAGAAGTATTTCGGCGTCTCTGACCCTACGGGAAAAGAGATCCTGATCCAATACGTTCCCTACCGTATTACGGGGGTAGTAGACGATGTCTCTGGCTACTTAACCGATATTGCAGCACATGCTTGGTCTCCGTATAGTAGAAATTCACCACTGCGCGGTCACCCCGTAATGGGAGGTTTGGAAGTAGATATACTGGCTCATTCGCCCACGGACTTCCCTAAAATCAAAGAAGAGGTGGCACGTAAACTTCAAGAATATAGCACAACACTCGAGAGCGAATACGTAAGTCCGAATGGGCA
>CAUVMY010000171.1:0-4190 GCA_963552845.1 uncultured Bacteroidia bacterium | reverse complement strand
ACAGAAAGACTCTTTTAGGACTGTAACTTTTTCTATGCCCGATCGTCAAACGGTTAAACAGGAGTAAAAAATATTTGACGAAAATGAAAAAATCCATTTTTATCTCAGTTTTCATGCTTTTAGTATGCTGTTTACAGCTACAATTTGTAACTGCTGTTGAGGCTCAGTGGATAAAATTACCCTCTCCCGAATCTCGTACATACAATCTAAAAGGATTCGATAAGATTAGTCTCGACTGCCCTGCAGAAGTACATGTACGACAAGCGAATGATTTCTCTGTGTCAGCACGCAGCAAGTACAAAGATGCATTGGATATTCTAAAACTGGCAATAAGCAACAATACGTTACAAATTTCTGCCGAGAGCACTCTTTTCCAATCTTTTCCCGAAATCAACATTTATGTCACATTACCTAGTCTCACTGGCATGGCTGTAAATGGATCAGGAGAAATAGATATCAAGGGGAGCTACTCTGGTGAGATCATGAATGTAACACTGAATGGATCTGGCGACATTGATATGGATGACGTAAAATTGACTCGCGCCTTTACTGGAAACCTAAATGGTTCAGGAGATCTGAAATTTGAGCGTCTCGAAGCCGCTAACCTACAGCTAACGTTACAAGGATCTGGAGATATAGAATGTGAGCGAATTACTATACAGAACAATGCCGATTTTACACTCCAAGGGTCAGGAACAACAGTAGCTCGCTCTATAACTTGTACAAACTTCACCGCAACGCTAACTGGAAGTGGAGACTACAAATTTGGGACACTAAACTTCCGCGACAAAGCGAATGTAGAGCTGGCAGAGTCGGGCGACATATACATCAAACAAGTTAATGGCGGCAGAACACTTGTAACTGCACTACGAGGCAGTGGCGACATCCGTTATGCTACCTTGGAAGTAGACACATTTGATGCAGAGCTATACATGTCGGGCGACATCTATGTAACCTCTGGTACGGCAAAGAATGTTTCCGCCTCCGTTGTCGGCTCGGGAGATATGCACTTCCGCGGCTTGAGTTGCAATGTGGCGCATGTACAACTACAAGGCTCGGGAGATATTACACTCGACGTGCGTGACGAACTCTATATGGAGCGAGTGCGTGGCTCGGGAGAAATTCGTTACACGGGTAATCCCACCTTAAGGGTGAAGAAATAAAAGCTGGGCGAGTACTGTCATAATACACACATACTGCTGTATTACTCGGAGGGTTTTACAGCAGTCGAACGAGACGTACGACAAGCGAGTCTCTCTTAGATATACAGAATGCACACAAAAAAGGGGGTGTGCTACGTTCCTACTTTGACACACTCCCTATATTATTTCCCAAACCTCTTTCCGAACAAGTTATTTTGACTTTAGGTCAGAACTTTCCCCCCTCTAGAGCTGCCGAATTCTGTATCAGAATCTGCGAGATACGCGATTGGTTGTTCTCGGTTTTCAAAAAGATACTCACACGAAAAGTCCCTGTTTGCGAGGTATAAGTGCCAATAAAGAAGGAGTTGTCTGTACGCACCTTGCGATGGGCTACAACAAAACTCGTAGGTGGATTGCTAACAAAAAAATTGTTCAATAAGACTTGCGCCTGCGAGTTGCCGTAGACATTTTCTACGTCGAGAATACGAAGATCTACTGTTGCCCCAAAGTAGGGTAACAACTTTTCTGCATTGCCTGTTGCGATAGCTTGCTCAATGTCGTTTTCTGGTGTCTGTGCAAAAGCTACACAAGAGAGTACGACAAAAGGAAGGAGAAAATATAGTGATTTCATGATTTGCCCTTTCTTGTCTCTCTAGGTTATTGACTCCCGTCTGAGACGGTTAAACTTTATGTTAGAAGTATAAACGCCATAGACTTACAAAAGGTTACACACTGCTATGGTGTCTAACAGTATGCTATTTTTTAACGAGAGTGGACAATTCCTTTGCCAAGCGCTCCAAACAGCGCAAACCATAAAGCAGTGCATCTTCTGAAGGGAAAAAATCTGCTGAATGTAAATTACCCGTAGGACCTACTCCGAGACGGAGGAATAGCGATGGGAAGGCGTGAGTGAAATAGGCAAAATCGTCTGTTGTCATACGCTTAGGGAGTGAAACTACGTTGCCTTGTACACACTCCGCGAGCAGAAAACGCGCACGCGTTGCCAATTTTTCGTTGTTAAGTAACGAGGGGTAACCTTCCGTAATATCGACTGTAGCAGTTGCTCCAAAACTAGCAGCTGTATGCTCTGCAATTCGGCATATCAGTTTTTTTGCTTCTGCGCGCCACGTTTCCGAATGGGTTCGTAGTGTGCCATCTAGACGCACTGACGCTGGAATAAGATTCATACGCCCTTGACACTCAACGTTTCCAAAAGATAAGACCATAGGCGAACTTGGCGGCGCATTGCGCGAAGCAATGGTTTGAAGTGCAATCAATGTATGTGCCGCTACCAATAGGGTGTCTACTCCCGTATGAGGTAGTGCCCCGTGTGCTGCTTTCCCATTAACGGTAATTCGGATCTCATCGCCCGATGCCATATATTGCCCTGCACAAATCCCAATACTACCAACAGGTAGCTCTGGTTCGCAATGAAAAGCGAACATGGCATCTGGCTTATGAGCTTTGAACGGAACAGAATGTAATACCGCCATTGCACCTCCTGGTAGCACCTCTTCAGAGGACTCAAAGATGAGGAGAAGGTTTGGCCATTTATTAGAAGAACTCTCGTCGCGAAGCAGACTTAACCCCACAGCAAGTGCCATGTGCAAATCGTGTCCGCATGCATGCATAACCCCCTTCTTTTTACTAGCAAACTCTCCCTCACACTCCAGCACAGGGAGGGCATCTAATTCCGCCCTATAACCCAAAGTAGTGGGAACTACTCCTGTTTTGTAGGCAAGAAAACTCGTAGCTCCGTTAATCGGAAAGATCTCCCAACCTCTTTCACTTAAAATCTTCTGCAAGTAAGCAGACGTTGTAAATTCTACACCCGAGAGTTCGGGATTCTGGTGGATGTGTCGTCGTACTTCGCGTGCCAATGCAACTGCACGCAACATTCCATTAGTTTGCATTGTGTAGACGCAGTTGTACGGGAACGTGCATTAGCTTACCATATTGCGAAATCGCAATGCGACCTTGGTAGATATTTTCTCCATCCAAGGAAAGCTGCACATATATTGGTACTGATGTACGATAATAGTAAGCATTGCGCAAGGTAGGAATAGACTCAAGATCGATTGTCTCTTTTGTATCGCAAGTTAGTTGAAGAAGTATGGGGCTGGCAGTCATATCACTCGACGCCACAATGCCTTGCGTATTAGAGAATCGGCAAAGTATTGTTGTATTTTCATTTTGCGAGGGTGTGTAAGAGCGCTGTATATGGATAGTATCGTATATTGTACGCCCTGTGAAGAGCGTTAAATACTCAGCCTCGAGGCGTGCAATCTCTTTAAGCACTGTAGGGATTCCGTCGGGGGTAGTCGGCATATCATCGCCGAGTAGAAGTTCTACACGACGTTTGCGCAAAGTAAAGATCTGCTCCGCGGCTTGCTGCGCCTTTTCCGCTAGCGAACGTTTTATTGTCACCTCCCGCGTCACTGGTACGCTTACAAAGGAAGTATCCTTCTGTACAACAGAGTGAAAAACATTTTTTTCAGAGTCAATGAAGGGGTCAGAGGACAAATCTGTATAGCAATAAGGCTGTCGTTCGGTATTCAGTTGGCAAAGGTTAGCTGTTTGGGGATAGAGTCCGTCTGCAGGCATTAGCAAACCATTGGCAATCAATTGCAAAAAGAGAGGGCTCTGCTGTTGGCGAGTTAGGTGGGCTAAAATAGGATAACGACTGTCTGCTTCCTGATGCGTACTTATTTTCACACCTACAAGCTGACAATGCTGCGCTGGTTGCGTAGCCACTGCGGCAATACCTAAAAATTTCTCACAGTACTGCGCATAAGGTCCTGGTGTATAGTAGGAACATACTACGGAAAAATCAACGTCAAGCACCGTTTGTGGTAAATAGTACACGAGCGCATTAGCCTGCTGAGCTTTATCGCTATCATATCTCGATACTTGAATTTGAGCTTCTGTCCCGCATCCATTACCAAAGCAAAGTAGCAATAGTCCCACAAATAATAATCCCACTCGCTTTCTTACTTCTCTTGTTGCTAGCATTTTACGGAATGTAATTTCAATACCTCCCAAAGGTAT
>CAUVMY010000170.1:0-4227 GCA_963552845.1 uncultured Bacteroidia bacterium | reverse complement strand
ATTTGTATGAACGCTGGAGCGATGTATTAAGCGGCAATCTTGTCAACATTAACAATCTACCTCCTGGTTCTTTCACGTTTCGGTTTCGGACATCGCGGAATGGTGTTACTTGGACGGAGGGAACACCTTATCGCTTAGTTATAGAGGGCAACTCTTCTTTAGTGTCTTTTTTTCGGAGCTATCTCCCAGTTCTCACGCTCCTCCTTTTAATTATTGTTATCATATTCGGTCGACGTTATTTCCTAGATCGTCACGGGGAATTTAATGAGCAAATACGGGCGACAATGAGTCTTGAGGCACTCAACCAAGACTTACAACGTCAGAGTCAAATATTGCGCACAGAGCTACGCAACGCGCGACACACTCAAGATGTAATACTGCCGACTATCGAAACGCTGCGACAACGTTGCCCAGACTCATTTATTCTCTTTAAGCCGTTACGGGAGGTCAGTGGCGATATATTCTGGTACAGCGCACACGAAAACTACCTATACCTTGGTGTAATAGACTGCACAGGGCATGGGACATCAGCCGCTATCATGTCGCTACTAACCTACGTTTTTCTTCACAACATAATCATAGAGCAGCACACCACGGGCGCGGCGAAGATACTCGGACTTTTGAGCAATAGTCTTTATGAACGCAATGCGCGGATTAAGGACATAGAAACTAGGAGCGAAGGAGCCGATGTTTCTATCTGCGTTATCGATACTAAGCACATGATGATTGATTTTGCGGGAGCATTTCAGCGCATCATTCACCGCCATGATGGGCAAACCGATGTGTATATCGGAGATGCAACCTTTGTGGGCAACGAACAGAATCAAAGCTATAGTTCGCGCTTGATACATTACAGCCCCGCGGATTTCTTGTATTTATTTAGCGACGGTTATTCTGACCAATTGGGAGGAGAGTATGCTAAAAAAATGCGTTTTGCGCGTTTTCTAGAATATATAGAAGCGGCATCGCAGCGTCCTATTTCGCGACAAAAAGAATTCTTGTTAGTAGAGTTGGCAAAGTGGCAAGGCGCTAATGCACAATACGATGACATTACAATTCTGGGCTTCCAGTGCACATTTCGAGATTTTATTGGAGGCAGCACTGAAACAAAAGCGTGACGGAATAGGTAAAAAGAGGGAGTTAAGGCGAGTGTTCTGCTTTTCACAGAACAACAATAGTGGGATGGGGTACGGTGGTGCTAATAATCAAAGGAGAAACCGCAAGGGAATTGGCAATGATTGATTTTCTGGTTTGTAAGCTATTTTTTTCGGAGCTCTACTAAAACAATGCGACTTCCCTCTACCTTAAGAATACGAATTTCATTGTCGTCAATAGTGCACGCTTCGCCTGCTTGCGGTAGACTGGCTTGATGGGAAAGAATGTAGCCCGCCACTGTGTCGTAATCATCTGAAGTGGGAATATTGAGATCAAAACGTTCGTTGACCTCATCGACTTCTGCACGTCCCGATAGTTGGTAGACCCCCTCTTCCACTTCACGCAATACGATCGTCGTATGATCGTGCTCATCGTTAATTTCTCCAAAAATTTCTTCCACTAAGTCTTCAATAGTAACGAGTCCTGCTGTGCCTCCGAACTCGTCGACGACTATCGCCATACTTTTAGAAGTATGAATGAAATTGGATAGAAGTGTTTTTGCGCTCATTGTTTCAGGAATAAAGGGCAAAGCGAGCAGGTTCGTGCGAATAGACTCTGGGTGATGAAACAACATTTTTGCATTAACATAGCCTATTATGTTGTCTATACTATTCTCATAGACTGGGATTCGAGAATAATTTGAGGCAATGAAGAGGGTTCTGAGCTCTTCCACAGAATCGTTAACATCAATTGCAACAATGTCAGGACGAGGTACATAGCAATCTCTTACTTGCGCTTCGCTAAAGTCGAGGGCATTTTGCATAATACGGAGCGCATTGCGAGAGCCGTTGCGCTCATCGTCGTTATCGTCGTCTTTCTGCTGTTGTGCCGCTTCTTCGATCAATACATTGAGATCGTTGCGTCCAAAGAGAGTAGGTTCGGAAGAGGTTACTAAATTCCTACGCGTAAAGATACGTACTAAATGCCCTGAGAGTAGAGTCATCCCCTTACTTAGGGGATAAAAAATAATATAGAACAAGAAGATCGGGAGTGCAAATATCTTGAGAAACGTAGTCGCATGCATACGACAGATGGCTTTTGGCAAAAACTCAGCGACGATAAGGAGAAAAATCGTGCTCAATATCGTCTGCGTGATAAGCAGCAGCCAGGGATCGTCTTTTAGAGGAGCAAGCAGAGGGTTAAGTAGATTTGCCACGACCATGCCATATAGCACCATGCCTACATTGTTTCCTACGAGAATGGAAGCAATAAAAAGAGCAGGTCGATCAGTATAAACTGAAATGATACGGGCTAAAAGCGGATTTCGCTTTTTGTCAAGTTCCAGACGGAGTCGGTTTGCCGTAAGAAAAGCTATCTCAGTTCCTGAAAAAACAGCTGAGAAAAGCACAGACAACGCAAATATCAGATAGGTAGAGAACAAAATAAAAGCCGCTAGGGCGTTAGAGTTCGAATACTGTTACACGGGTTGGTATTGTCGCATCAGCTAATTAGTGTTCGCGGCGTTTTCTTTCGTTGCGGACACGAGTACTGTGTCGGAAATAGGCCATTGCAGCAGCAAGCGCTGCTAAAAGGAAGAAAATTAAAGATAGATGTCCTGGCACAGACCATCGCAAAATGCCGAGTACAAGGCAAAAAACAGCCAAAATCACCCACAAAACTTCAAGCACAATCTGGAAACTTCTCATCGAATTAATTTATTGAGTTGCTAAATGCGGCTTAGGGAACTGCTCTGTAGTTCCTGGGACGGCAATAATACCAGTAGGTTCCTTTATCTCCCAGTCGACAAAACGATCGTCGCTCTCTAGTCCCTTGCCGAAGAGAACCGCTGAATTTGTACGTATACGTACGTTTGCTTTTGTGTAAACTCTCCCCTTACTCTCGTCCCAAAAGATTTGTTCGGTTTGTATCGAGTCGCCTTTTTCATTTACAGCAATGACACGAGTACGCGCTTCCCATAACTCTTCGCGACGCTGATAAATAGCATAGTTGGCTCGTATACTAGAACTTGGTAAGCCATCTGAGGCGTATGACTGAACCCATATACCATCGGGGAATTCGTCGTACTGCTTATCGTCGCGATCAAAAGAATTCATAGTGGGAGCTTGCACACGCACTACAAGGCGTCCGTTTTCAGTTATGTGAAGATCTATAGCTTCAGCCTCAAGCATTGGTTCGCGTTCCAAGCGAGAGTAATCGCGAATGTCGTTTGCGCTATTTGAGCATCGCACGAATGAGAAGGAGAGCGAGCACAATAAGAAAAATACCCCCGCAGAACGAGAAAAATTAGTCATTCTGCGGAGGAGGGAAAAACAAATGGAACTTCTTCTAGTTCTTAGCGCGAACTGTGGTGCGCTCATTGATCCAACAGGGGACAGTGAAGGGCTTCCCGACTTCCAAATCTTGGAAGAAGATCTCTTCGGTACTAGGGAAGTACTGACTATAGAATGAAATCTGCTTGTTGCAGTCTGGCGACAATGCGGGATCTATGCTTTTTGCTTGATTGAATTTATCTACTGCAGCCCAAAATACGGAAGCATTGTCAATCTTGTTAGAACCGCAATTCTTTGTAGAAGCATATAACTGACCAATTACGAAATAAGCATAGCCCTGCTGAGCATTGAGTGCGATGGCTTCATTAGCCAATGCGCGTGCACGTACCATATCGCCTAAAACATTTCCTACAAAACTCGCATACTCCACCAACATACTCGAACGTTTAACCCCGTCAGGTTCGGCGGCTATCGCTTTTTTGAACATGTCATCTGCCTCAGCATTTTTACGCTGTGCCATATAGATGCGTGCAATCTCTAGTCCCAAATTCGGAGCTGGCTCTGCATTAAAAATAGCGAGCGCGACTTTCAAGTATAACTCCGAATCGTTGCAACGCAAGGCAGCAAGTTGATTATATATAGAACGAGCCTGCTCCAAATCGGAAGGGTTACTCTCAAACTTGGGCGTATAGATAGAAATAAGGTTCTCACAATTGGCAACACCAGCACTCGTGAACAGCGCATCGAGGGACTCAGACATTGGTTTCAGTTTTTCGTCATCGGGATTAGCCGCTAATTTTTTCGCAAAAACCTCAGAAAGGCGCGAGTAGACGGATATTAC
>CAUVMY010000169.1:0-4246 GCA_963552845.1 uncultured Bacteroidia bacterium | reverse complement strand
AGTCGAAAAAGAAAATAAGCTAGACAACATTGAGCAGGTGGTATGGAAAATGCCCGCAGCTGGTGAATATACGATACAGGTATCTGGGGCTGTAAATCAGGAAGATGAACAACCCTACGCTATTGTGTGGTATTACGACAAGAAGCAACCCGCTATTACAGCACCGTTAGAAGGCGAAGTTTATACTCCAGATGAAAAACTCTGGTTGCGCACGGAGAATCTGCAAGCTCCGTTGAAAGTAGAACTTTCGGTAGATGGTGGTGCGTCCTATACCCCAATTGACGGAACATACGATGCTTGTGCACTACTCGAACCGTTAGGTCAGTATGGAGTAAGTAAAGCCGTACTCCGAGTAACAGACCGCGATGGCAATGTACTTCAGTCGGGCACATTCAGTATTATGTCGCAGGTAAAAGGTGTGAAGTTGCAGGCTCCTTCGTGTGGCACAGATGGTTGGAAGTTAACATGGAAAAAGGCGTATGATGCGGCGAAATATGAAATTCTGAAAGCCGATTTCGATTCAGAAACGGTAGAGGTAATTGGTGAGACTCCTAGCACGAAACGTTCTTTTGAAATTCCGAGTGAGAAGGTCAATAAAGGTCGTAATCTGTTCTCGGTGCGTGCGGTCTCCGCAGAGGGGGTGCGTGGTATACGAAGTATAGGCGAGGTGCAGGAAGCGGCGTATCTACCAGCGCTTACAGCGGATAACTTGCCATACTTTGAAACCTTTGTCGGGTGGCCTCTGAAAACAGGGCATGTAGAAACGGGGAAAAATTTGGACTTCCGCCCTGTAGAATCATTACCAGAGCTTCGTTTGCCTTTTGATTCTCATATATTGGCTTGGGATGGGAAGATTGAGCCTGACAATTGGGATGATCCTTTTGCAGAGCGTAAGAACGTGGGGCAATTGAGTATTTGCGAACTAGATTTGACGGGACTTGAGGATGGTACTGAGATACAGCTTTTTGCTCATACCTTGCTATTGAAGGCTGACGGAGATCCCACGGGTTCACAATTGCGTCTGTTAGTCAACGGTGAGGAATATCCTGATGTGATGGGGCGTAAGCGTATTATTGGCGATGGTGAAGAACGACGTCTATGCTGGGATTTGTCCAAGTTTGTTAAGCAAAAAGTATCGCTAAAATTCGAGGGGGCGATGAAGACCTCCGATGATGGTGTAGCCATAGTAAGCTATCGTATCATCAAGAAGACGGTGCTCTCAGACGTAGGGGTCGCTTGGGTTAATGATCCTGAGATTAAGGCCGAGGCTAATTTGCAAGAAAGGACTATTCGTTTTGACGTGCAGAACTACTCGTCGAAGGATTTGAAGAATGTGCCCATCTCTGTAGAAGTGGATGGCAAGCTTATTTACTCCGAATCGCTTGAATCGTTGAAGCCTTTTGAAGACCGCATCATTACCTGCAAGCACAATTTCTACAGCAAGGAGGCGCATAAGTTCCGTGTAGATATTCATGTTGACTGTGATGACGATGCCAATCCGTATAACAATGATGCTGCATTTGAGGTGTACAATCTGGGCGACATCATAGCTATGCCCGAGATCCAGTATATCAATGTAATGGGCATGATATTCCCACGTGTACCCTTTGAGAAGGTAACGCTAAGTGGCAATAAACTATTTACGGATGGTCGAGGTGAGCTAGAACCCTACTATCAGCGTGAGCGTGCCGTATTACAAATACAACCAGAACACGATAATGGGATTGTACAGATTGTTTTCCGTGAACTTGCTTTGGCAAAATACGATACACTCTATGTGTTTACAGGCAATGTGCCCGACAATCTCAATGTAGATCTTGCACATCCGTCGCTTGTACTTGCAGGGCAAAGTTCAGAGCCTCGAACGATAATCTCTGAGGCGCGTAACGGGGCTATTACTTTTGCATTCAAGGCTGAGAATCCGAAACCAGGCGATGGTTGGATAGCAGATGCTTCCGAAATTCTTATGGAGAATACGCTGGCGATCACCGAATTTAGAGAGGTGGCTGGTAAAGACGCTACGCATAGCAAGTTGGAAGTAATGGTGCAGAATTTTACACCTGCCCCGATCTATGAAGCACCGCTTTTTGTTACGATAAATGACGAGCTGCAGCGTTTTGAGATCCCAGTACTTAAGGCGAATAGTACTACGAGTTTTACATTACCCGATGAGCTAGATGTTACACCTCCCGTGCGTGTTCTGTTAGTTGCAGAGCTTGCTAAGGATGGTAAGATGGATGACAATCGGAAGGAGCTCTTGATAGAACGCGACCCATTGTGGAATGGCGGCGGAAAGATAAAGACCCCTGCGACGCTTTATATGACCAAGGTCTATGCTGTGGGAGCAAAGGATACGATAGCCGTGAAGCCATCGGCACAAATTCTTTACCTGTCGGCACAAAAACTAGAGCTTTATACAGAGAGCAACAATGCCCTCGGAATACATTTGTCTGCATTGCCCGCGGAGGTTCAGTTGCCTGCAAGTCTGCGCGTTTGGATAGATGTTAATAAGGATGGTGTTCTAGATGATACGAAGGAAGTTTACACGGTGGCGCTTCAGAAAGATGTGGCATCGTACTTAGTTCCCATCAATAGTTCGTCTTTGGTGGGTGTAGCGGCAGGTGAGTACCGTATGCGCATTATGCTTGCGAAGGATGAAGACTACCCGAAGTTTAAGGAAGGTAAGGAGATAGAGTGGGGGAGTGTAGTAGATGTTACGGCTGAGCTCAAAGAGGGAAGAAGTCCGAGTGACTATGAGTTAGCTTTGGTTCGTTTTGCAGATCTAAAATCGGGACGTACGCTTTCTACGGAAACGCCTATTAAGTTAAAAGTACGTAACAATGGGCTTGCGCCGATAACAAAGATTGCTCTTACTTGTACAGTAGATGAGAAGACGACGTTTGATGAAGAAGTGTCGTGCAACATTGCCGTACGCGCGGAGGAGATAGTAGAGTTGTCGCGTAAGGTAGATTTCTCGGCAGAGGGGAAACACACTCTACACGTAGCGCTGAAAGAGCCTGACAGCAATACGGCTGATAATGAAGCTAAAATCACGGTTTACAAAATCCCTGCAAAGACATCAGATCTCTACAGCTTGAAGTTTGTGGCTGCTGAGGGCGATGGGGTTCTGCTACAAAATGTGGCCACAGAGATCGAAAATGATGGTACTATAGAAGGTTGGTGGCGACTAGATGAGCCACAAAGTTGCGCCTTTGCCGATGGTGGTAAGGCTGGGATTTGGATGGCATCGTTAGTGAACAATCCGAATTTTAGAGATAATACGCTTGTGTTTATGGCGGGTATCAATGGTTTGTTTGCGAGCCTAGATCCGTGTATAGTTCCTGGGAAGTGGCAACATATTGCAGCCACGTTCTACCAGACTATGGCAACAGGTAGTCCAGAAACTTGGGTTAAAGTGTATGTGGATGGTAAACATATCCCGATGCGTTCTATGGGCTTTGATGGCTTCAAATTGCGTCATCTAGGTTTGAATGTGGATATGAAGGGCGAAAATGCTATGTTCCGCATCTGGAAGAAGCAGCTCGAAGAAGCTGAAGTAGTGGCTAATATGACCAAGAGTGTTCGTCAAAGCGATGGGAAACTCCCAGCTGACTGCTTGGGTGAGTTTGTATTTACCGAAGGACATGGCGTGACGTCGGCATCGGGCGATGAGCGTTTTGCACTCATTGTGTCTAAGCGTGACAATATCTGGCAGAAGATTGAAAATCTGGTTAGTGATGTGACTGTAGAGGGTCAACTTATTCCTGCTGAAACGGTTGCTAAGAACGAAGTAAAAGTTACTATGGCATCCGATTTCAATGCTTTCAGCAATGTGAAAGTTAAATTCGGTTTCTTCTGGCCAGGCGCGGTTGTAACTCAAAATGGGAATGTCGTTACGGACGATACAGAGCTTGACTTCTCGTCTGCTGAGCATAAGCTTTCTTTCAAAGTAAAATATGATGCTTTGTTTGGGATGCCGATTGAGCAAGACGTGACGATCCAACTAGTGAATGATAAGTCGGGTGCGTGCGATCTCTTAGAAATTGCTATGCCAAAGGCGAAGAACCCAGGCTTGAAAAATGAGCTTTCGGAGAACAACCCGAAACAACTTCTTGTATGGGAGGTGGAAAGTGAGTCGGCAACGAATCCTTTCAATCCGAAGAAAGCGAAGATTGTGGTAAAGAAGATCTCGGATAATGCCAAGTTGTATCGTGGTGACGAAGAACTGGTAATGGGCACAGAAGGC
>CAUVMY010000168.1:0-4249 GCA_963552845.1 uncultured Bacteroidia bacterium | reverse complement strand
CGATGCATTGGCATACGCTACCCTATCGCACGAAGGGCAGATTCTCCTCTACGTCGTATTCCTCGCATTGTGTTACTTGTTTACTTTTGTACGGAAGCGGACTAAGAGTAACACAGATGGTCAAGGTAAAAAGTAGCTACGTTTGTCAGAATTGCGGCGCGAGTTCTGTAAAGTGGTTAGGGCGTTGTCCCGCATGTGGGCAATGGAATACATACGTAGAAGAAAAGGTAGTACAGCCCACCACACACACCAAGGGGCTCATTGAAATTTCGCGTCAAGCACACCCCCAGAACTTACGCGAGGTACAAAGCAGCAACGAGATACGTCTGGACTCTGGGCTACAAGAAGTAAATCGGCTGCTGGGGGGCGGCATCGTCCCAGGCTCTATTACGCTGTTAGGCGGCGAACCAGGCATCGGCAAATCGACCCTATCATTACAAATAGCGCTTCGCAGTCACTTTGACCGCATTTTGTACGTCTCAGGCGAAGAAAGCGCTAGCCAAATCCGTATGCGCGCAGACCGACTCGGAGCACTTCCAGACAACTGCCTCATACTCAACGAAACGCTACTCGAAAGCATCCTACACCATTGTGCCGAAGTAAACCCAGGCTTTGTTGTCATAGACTCTATCCAGACGCTCTATACAGAGAACATGGACTCCTCGGCTGGCTCTGTGGGACAAGTACGCGAATGCGCCTCCGCCTTACTTCGCTATGCCAAGACCAGCGGCGTGCCCGTACTTCTGATTGGTCACATCAATAAAGAGGGGACATTGGCAGGCCCCAAAGTGTTGGAACATATTGTTGACGTTGTACTTCAGTTTGAAGGCGATTCTAGCCACACTTACCGCCTACTACGTTCTATAAAAAATCGCTTTGGCTCGACCTACGAGCTTGCCATGTTCGAAATGCAGAGTTCTGGGCTACGCGAAATAACAAATCCCTCTGAGCTTCTCCTCTCGCACCGACAGGAGGCGCTGAGCGGCATTGCCGTTACCGTCGTATTAAACGGAATACGTCCGCTTCTTGTAGAAGTGCAGGCGCTCGTTAGCAATTCAGCGTATGGCACACCGCAACGTTCCACAACGGGCTACGATCCGCGACGACTAAACATGCTCCTCGCCGTACTAGAACGACGACTGAATCTGCGTATGGGTACGAAAGATGTATTTCTCAACATTGCGGGAGGAATAAAGGTAGAAGATCCCGCCGTAGACCTTGGCGTTCTAGTGTCTATTCTCTCCTCAGTATACGACCTTGCTGTCCCCACCGATTGGTGTTT
This sequence comes from uncultured Bacteroidia bacterium, assembly GCA_963552845.1. Classification (GTDB taxonomy): domain Bacteria; phylum Bacteroidota; class Bacteroidia; order Bacteroidales; family CAJPTX01; genus Bacteroides_D. Next base: position 2,967 of record CAUVMY010000168.1, on the reverse strand, counting down.
TGCGGGCGAAGTAGGACTAGCGGGGGAAATCCGCCCCGTAGCACGCATGGATCAGCGTACGCTGGAAGCGCACCGTCTCGGTTTCAAACAGATTTTTGGCGCTAATCTCACACGCGAAGCTATGACTTCCATGCCTTCTGATGGTTACCACGGCGTAGCCAAAGTAGACGAACTGACTCGCTTCTTGCTCAAACAGTAGTAGTAACCTAGTACCTTTGCCTTAGAACCAAACAAACGAGAGTGCAGCAAGGCGATGCAGATTGAAATTGATCCGAATTCTGGTTTTTGTTTTGGCGTAGTACGCGCCATAGAGCTTGCCGAACACGAACTCGGACAGTGTGGCGAGTTACTTTGTCTGGGCGATATTGTTCATAACGGAGCAGAAGTGCAGCGCTTAGAAAAAGCAGGGCTACGGACTATTTACACGGACGATCTGCTGGCACACAAGGGGGAACGCATCATGTTTCGTGCGCATGGCGAACCACCCACTACGTATGCTAAAGCTCAGGAACTGGGCATGGAGGTCATTGATGCTACGTGCCCTGTGGTATTGCAATTGCAGAAGAAGGTAAAAAAGAGCGGCGAGACGCTTAAAACTGTTGGCGGGCAAATCGTGATCTTCGGGAAGCCTGACCATGCAGAGGTTAACGGATTACGAGGGCAAACTGATTGCGAAGTGCACGTGGTGCAGCATAAAGAAGATTTGACGCAAATAGATTTCCGACGCCCGATCGAATGCTTTTCTCAAACCACTATGAGCGCGCAACAGTACAAGGCAATTACTACGCTCATTGAGCAACGTATGCAAGCAGCATTGGGGACAACCGACCTCCCACTAAAAGTGCATGCCAGCACGTGCGGGCAGGTAGCCAACCGCCATGAATCGCTGGCAGCCTTTGCAAGGCAACACGATGCTATTCTTTTCGTGAGCGGGCAAAAGAGTTCTAACGGAAAGATGCTTTACGAAGAGTGCAAGAGCGTTAACCCGCGTACGTATTTCACAACAGGTACAGACGAAATTGCTCCCGAATGGTTAGAAGGTGTCGAACACCTTGGCATTTGCGGCGCGACCTCCACACCGCGCTGGTTAATGGAAGCCGTAGCAGAGCGAGTGCGTGCACAGTGCAATATTGGCACGGGTAAAAGTCAAGAGTAGCACGCTCATAGCGCAAGTAAGAAGTAACACCATTGCAAACCGATCATAAAAGAGGGTGTTACGGATTTAACAGGCGAATTACGTTTCTCCCCTATGCTCTGATTATCAATATGATGTTATTCATAGTTTTGTCTGAAACGACATTTTGAGCGCCAATGTAGGAAAGTAAAATAAGGGAATTGCTTATTTTACTTTCTGACCTAAAAGTAAAATAATAAAGTTTCTAATTGTACTTTTGTATTACAAAGAGAGTATTATGATAGTTGTAGAAGAGTATCAGTCGGGACACACGCAACAAGACTTAGGATACAAATATTTTGTTCCCAGTAAAGTTAACGATGAATGGATATGGCGTACGCCGTTAATCAGTTCACTGCTTGAAACGGCTGCCATTAAATTGGGTGTCCTCAACTCCTTTTCGCATTTAGTCCCCAACATAGACCTTTTTATTCGTCTGCACATAACGAAAGAGGCTGTAATATCTAGTCGTATTGAGGGTACCAAAACGCAAATGGACGAGGCGCTGTTGCCTGAAGTGGAAATTAACCCTGAAAGACGAGACGATTGGCAAGAAGTGAACAACTATACACTAGCAATGAATGAAGCGATTGGGTATCTTAAAGAGCTACCTATCTCCACACGCCTCATAAAAAATACACATCGCGTACTCTTAAATAGCGTACGAGGCGAACATAAGCTACCTGGCACATTTCGTACAAGTCAGAATTGGATTGGAGGTAATTCGTTAGCAGATGCGCGCTATATTCCACCACATGCAGATCTGATAAACGAGCTTATGGGTGATCTGGAAAAGTTCTTAAATAATACAACTCTTGAAGTTCCTGCACTTATAAAAGTAGCTATTGCGCATTATCAGTTTGAAACGATTCATCCCTTTCTCGACGGCAATGGGCGCATAGGACGTCTATTGATAACCTTGTTTCTTGTAGAACAGAAAATATTAGATAAGCCGTTACTTTACATGTCGAGTTACTTCGAGAAGAATAAGGAATTGTACTACGATAACTTGAACAACGTGCGTGTAAAGAATGATATGCTACAATGGATAAAGTATTTTTTAGTCGGCATCTCGCAAACGGCAACACTAGCAATAGATACCTTAAATCTGCTACTGGAACTTAAAGCATCTATTGAAGAAGAGATACGTACTACTTATGGGCGGCGCGCTAGCAGTGCATTGCGTTTGTTACAATATCTTTTCCAGAATCCGAGTGTTACGGTAGAAACAACGGCATCGGCATGTGACTTATCTATAAAAGCAGCAGGCGAACTACTTAAAAAGATGCAAAGCAGTCAGTTCCTCATAGAAAAAACCAAACAGAACCGTAACCGTATCTTTGTCTTTGACCGTTATTTGCAGTTATTTCAGTAGGGAAACAAGAGGCACTCCAATTAGCGATCGTGACGAAGGTCTACGAATACGGATTAAGCTAACAGAAGGCATGAAGGACAAACTAAAGAACCTCTATCCGCTTGTTTTCGCATGGGAAAACGTACCACGACCATGGGGGGGAAGACATTTAGGAGAGCCCATAAAGGGCATTCCCATAGGTGAGCGGTGGCTACTCTCTGCATTGCAAGGGCACGAGTCTATTGTCCGAAATGGGGAATTAGAGGGGCAAAATCTTCGTTTTCTTTTAGACTACTATTCGTTACCTCTACTAGGCAACAATGTGCAAGAAAATTCAATCCCTCTGATTAAATGGATTGATACACTTTCCCCCCTTTCCATTCAAGTGCATCCCGACGACGCATTTGCACAACTCCATGGTCAGTCCAATGGAAAGAGT
>CAUVMY010000167.1:0-4287 GCA_963552845.1 uncultured Bacteroidia bacterium | reverse complement strand
TTGCCGTCTGCCTTGATGTCCTGCGTACCTGCCATCAGGCTCTCAAGTTTCCAACCCGTGTTAGGTGTTGCCACTGCCGTGAGCTTTGTGCCTTCAGGAACGGCATTCAGTTTATCTTCTTCAATACCCGTTATCTTCAGCTCTCCTTCGCCCTCTTTCTTAAGCGTTACAGCAAACGTCTTAGGTTGTGGAGCACCTTCTTCTACAAACACTGCCTTTACTTCAACATCTGCGGTTACGGTAAACTTGCCGTCTGCCTTGATGTCCTGCGTACCTGCCATTAGGCTCTTCAGTTTCCAACCCGTCTTAGGTGTTGCCACTGCCATAAGCTCGGTGCCTTCGGGAACGGCTTGCAGTTTATCTTCTTCAATGCCAGTTATCTTCAGCTCACCTTCGCCTTCTTTCGCAACTGTCACGACATACGTCTTAGGTTGTGGAACGCCTTCTTCTACAAATACAGCCTTCACTTCAACATCTGCGGTTACAGTAAACTTACCATCTGCCTTGATGTCCTGCGTACCTGCCATCAGGCTCTCAAGTTTCCAACCCGTCTTAGGTGTTGCCTCTGCCATAAGCTCGGTGCCTTGGGGAACGGCATTCAGTTTATCTTCTTCAATGCCTGTTATCTTCAGCTCACCTTCACCGTCATGCTTAAGTGTTACAGCATACGTAGGAATTGCTTCAAAAGCAGCTTTGTAAGTCTTGCTTTCTGTTACATTGAGCTCAGTACGTGGATTGTCAGTCTTATTATCGTCCCATTTTACGAAACGATAGCCATTATCTGGTACTGCTTCAACTGCTGAACCGCTCTCACCAGCAAAAACATTCTGCGTTGCTTCACCCTTTATTGACCCATGCTCGCCAGCCTCATAAGTCAATGTAAAGACTTGAGCAAACTCGGCAGTATAGGTCTTATCCTCAGTACCTACAACATCAGAGCGCGGATTGACTTTCTTACCGTCATCCCACTGCTTAAATGCGTACCCATCGCTAGCAATAGCAGAAACGCCAGCTGTTGTTGCGCCTTCTTCGAGTACTTGATAGAGCAAGCCCGTTACCATACCATGCTCACCTGCCTTATACTGTATTACGTGTGTTGGCTTTGACTCAGGTTTGAAAAGTGCCGTAACCGTAATGTTATTGTCATCCTGACGCTCAGCACTCATAAAATCATCTGACCATCTGTCAAACACATAACCTGCTGCAGGAACGGCAGTAATCTTAGTCCCTTTGACGCCAATCGTTGTTGTTAATTCAATAGCCTCTTTCGTATCGGTAGTCGTCCCCTCGCGCAACTTACCATTTTCGCCTGCATAGTAGCGAATTACTGCCTGCGTTGGGGTTTCATAAGCGACTTTAACATTGTCTATTACAAGATAAGCCTCTATACCAATTCCTTCAAATGCCCAACGGAAACGCAACTTATCGTGACCTGCTAACGCCGTAGCATCTAGCGTAAATGTTTCTGTCTTAACCCCTTCTGTCTCTTTATCGATGTCATGAGCCTTTACCCACAGATCGTTTCCGAAGCTGTATTCCAAAGTAGCCACTGGCTCAGAGTAGTACTTACGTACATATCGATCGTAGCTAATGACAACTTTAGCTGGCGCATGCTCAATAGATAACCAAGGCGTAGCTGCCCAAAGACTCGGATAAACTTGCTCAGGATATTCGTAGGAAGGGGCTAAAGCTAGTCCTTTACCCTCGAGACGTTTATTTATAGTTGCCAACGGAATAACATGCCATCCTGCGCCCATATTCGGTTTCTGGAACTCCCATGCCTCCATATTCGACGCATTGAGTTCAAAGTCCTCACGCCACGTCAACAGGTAAGGCTTGAAGAAGCGCGCAGTAACGTTCAGATCTGCCATTACATTCTTATCGGTACGCGTTAGCGTTGTCACACCATCTGACCAGCCTAAGAATATGTACCCCACCTCTGGTGCAACGGTAACAGATTGTCCATCAGTGCCTGGAGTTACTTCTTGGTGCTTGGTCGCCTCTGCTGTCGTAAACCTACCGCCTTCACTCACCGCATATTGTAGCTTGTAAACAAATGTTTCGAATATCGCTTGAGCTGCTATGTTGCCTGTCACAGCCTTGTCGGTACGTGCAGCGTTTGTCGAATGATTATCACTCCACTCTTTGAAACGATACTTAATGTCTTTCGGCACTGCAATCACTTGTTCGCCATTGCAACCACTAGCAACCTTCTGTGTAGCTACCCCTTGCAACATCCCATTTGGGTCGGCAGTGTAGGTCAGCGTGAACTCTTTCTTAAGGAGTTGTAGATCTACTGCCAAGGCGGCATTCGTCACTTCAAAGGCTTTTTTATCGGTCGTATAGCCATCTTTGGTAGCTGTTACAACATACTTACCTGGTAACAAGTACATTGTACACACACCCTCCGTATTCGTTACAATCGTCTGCTCACCAATCTGCAAATCAACGGCAGGTAAAACCGCATTTGTACCATCTTTTACAGAGAAAGTCACCGCTTTAGCCTTTACAGGGTCTTTAACTGTTAACGTACCATTTTCGCGCGTTACCCTATAGTTGCCGAGCAAGTATGTGCCCGAATAATCTTTAGGTACAATCTGGTAAATACCCTTCGCAAGTGGCATGGTAGCATCCGCCGAATTATCGGCTGTACGAATTACATAGGGCGCGCTGAATTGATCTTCCGTATTAGGGAACAACAATGTTTCGTACGTGAACTCAAACTCGGGTATCTTATCGCCAACTTCCATTTCTGCATTCTCAACCCTAATGGTGATAGGCACCGGCTTTACCTCTACTTCGCGCTCCTTAACGGCAGCAGGTTTGAATATTGCATTACCTGCCTGTTTCGCAAAAATTTTGGTCTTACCAACACCGACAGCCTCCAGCTTGCCGTCAACGTTCACAATGGCGACGTTGGAGTTCTCACTTACGTATGTAATGGGAAGTTTTGACGTAGAGGTAGCTTTAAGCGCTTCGTCTGTCGTTACGCCATAGTTGTATTCCAGTTTCTCGCTCTCCCACACAATCTCTTGCCCCATAGCGAGGCGGATAGTATAGAACTTCACATCGCGCTCGTTCTCTGCTACCACTTTCAATGTAAGCGGTTTCGTCAGATCGGCATGGAACTCTTCGTTTGTTTGCTGCTTCTTATCGCCGTTGTACAAGGTTGCATGCGGCGAAATTCCTACAACCTTCAACACCACGTCGCTAGGGTTCAGTTGGCTACTTTCCGAGGCATTTTCAGCCTCAAGTAGCAATGTGGAAGGCAACGGAGCAGCATTCAATGTTATATCCTCCTTCAAACCTGCGTTGTTTGCCGTTAGCATAGAGAGTGCCAGCATTTCGCACGCAGGCGACTTATCTGTTTTAAGCTTAAGGACTATTTGTTCGTTAACCGCTACGTCTAGAATATTTAGCTTCAGGTCGAAGGTCAATTCGTGCGCAGGGTTCGCAAAATTAAGCTCCGTAGCGCTAGTCACCTTCGTACCGCCTTGCTCAATCTCTACATCTGCCCACTCAGATATAAATTTCACTTTCACTTTGCTGAAATCCGTGAAATTGAAAGGCATTGTTGCAACAGCGTTGCTGCCAGTAATTTCAACAGGTATTACTTGTCCCTCTACCTCTATTGCCTTGCAAAGCTTTGGCGCTAACTTTTTCCATAGCTTATCGTCCGTACGTGAAGTTACTATAGTAGCTCTAGATTCGTCACCATACGAAGTTAGTTTGCCTTCGCCTTCCGTATAAACAAACTCTGCTACACATTCTGCGGGCAGTGTACCCCCTAATGAGGAACGAACACTCTTTGCCTTAGTCGCATTGATTTGCTCAAGTGTGCGTTTCGTTTTCCAAAGACGGAACATAAGATTTTCGCCATCCACACCCATATTCAAAAGTGTGTAGGTTACCTTGAAATCGCCTTGTGCTCTCTCTACCAACTCAACTTCAACACCGTCCACGTATGCCTTAGCCGTAGTTTTATTGTTGGCATGCGAAGCAACAACTGCAATGTGATGCCATTGGTTGTTCGTAAGCACACCCTCCTTACTCATAAAGGCAGCTTTACCCGCAAAGAATACCAATGCGTTGGTAGGAGTATACGCGCTACCCTCGAAAGTACCTAAATAAAGCCCATCGTCTCCGCCATTTACGAATGCACAGGTTTGTGGCTTGTTCGTTTTCCACCATCCTTCTACCGTTACCTCGTTTTGAATGCTAGCACCGAGTTCGGTGGGTAACATCTCCATCCTCTCATTCTTTATTCCTTCAAAATTGAGAGTATAG
>CAUVMY010000166.1:0-4293 GCA_963552845.1 uncultured Bacteroidia bacterium | reverse complement strand
GACAAGCAAGCGACTACGGATGCTCTCAATAAGTTGACCATAATCGCCTCCAGGAAAATCGGTACGTCCTATATAATTCTGGAAAAGCGTATCGCCTGAAAAAAGGATTCCATCCTCATAGAGATAGAAACAAACGCCTCCCTGCGAATGACCAGGGGTATGAATAACCTCTATCCGATGCCCGTGAAGATCGAATACATCGTTGTGCTTCAGGAAGACCTCGGGAGGACGAACTGCCTCCATGTCCATCCCCCACATCGAAGCTTGAAGTGGGGCGGATTCGAGGAGTTGCATATCTGCTTGGTGTAGCATGAAAGGGGCAGACCATGCCGCTCGTCCACGCGGGACACCAAAGAGATGATCGAGGTGCGCATGAGTATTCAACAAACATCTTACTTTGCATTCAGCTCCTTCGACAAAGGCTGCGATTTGTGCCCACTCCTCATCAGAATTACACCCCAGATCGATCACAATCCCCTCTCCCTTGGGGGCATATAACAGGTAGGTATTCTCCCCAAATTCGTTAAACACAAAACGCTCGATACGCAATCCGCTTTCCGCCATCACTCTTTATTTTTAAGCTATCTCATACAAATATAACGATATTCGAAAGTAAAAGAAAAATACAACAGCACTAAAACCTGTTAGGAAAACTAACAAGGCAGCTACTCTCGTGTGCGCCTTTAAGCAATGAGGACAGCAGCTGTTACAAGATACTCTGCTCGCAAGCCAAGATCTTTCATTTTGATAATACTTTTGGCAATCTGCGAAGCAGTTGTAGCTTTAAGTTTTACCACATCGTCTAGATCCTTAAACCAATACTGCCTCAAAGGCTTCCAGAAATTCCTGAGCATTAGATTTGCAGTTCAGCGAAAGGCTTCCTTGCTCTGAGAATTTTCTACGTTCGGATAGTCCATTTCGTTCAGCATTTGTGTGGCAGCTTGTTCGTAGGCTTTACGCTACGTTTACGAGATAAACATTGTACAATTCCCCATTGCTAAGGAGAGTATCATCCAAAATAACGAGAGCAATTGTCGGACAATAATTTCAAATAGTTCTATTTAGTCAGAATTTTTGAACTTTGTGTACCCATTACAGGGGTAATAGTTACAGATTTGGTAGACTTATATGAGACTAAACGAACTCACATTGCACCAGCAAGCGCGAATTGTAGCCGTAGGTGGCAAAGGTGCCTTCCGTAAACGCATCCTCGAAATGGGGTTTATACAGGGACAACCCGTCGAACTTATTGGGCGCGCTCCATTGGGCGACCCAGCACGTTACAAAATTATGGGCTACGAAGTAGCACTCCGAAATGCGGAAGCTCAATTGGTTGAGGTTGAGCTACTCGATATTTCGGATGCGCATTGCGTTGGCAAAACAACCGCACAACTCCCAGATTTTGATCTTGAAAACCAAGAACAGGAGTCAACTCCTAAAACCCTACGTAGCGAGAAACTCAAGCCATTGAAGATAGCGCTTGTCGGAAATCCTAATTGTGGGAAAACATCGCTTTTTAACTTTGCTTCGGGAGCACATGAAAAGACGGGAAACTACTGTGGAGTCACAGTAGATGCGCGCGAGGGACATATCTCGTATGGCAACTATCGCATTGAACTTGTAGACCTACCAGGCACCTATAGCCTTACTGCTTATTCGCCCGAAGAGCGCTACGTCCGCGATTATATCCTAGGCTCAAAACCAGATGTAATTATTAATGTGATCGACGTGACCAATCTGGAACGTAATTTATACCTCACGCTCCAGCTCCGCGAAATGAGTGCTAAATGCGTACTCGCTCTGAATATGTGGGATGAACTGCAAGCCCACGGCGACTACCTCAACCAACTAAAATTGGCACAACACTTAGGCGCTCCCGCAGTACCCACCAATGGGCGAACTGGGAAAGGTATTGCACAGATGCTCGCGGCAGCAGTTGCGCTATACGAAGGGAGAAACGCAAGTACCGAACAGCCTTTTGAGCATTACGACGCTTTCTTGCAACAAGAGGTGGAAAAAATACGTCCTATTGCTAACGCAGCATTACAACAACAACTTTCTAATTACGAGCTACTTAAACTCATTGAGGGAGACCCCGAACTTACAGAGCGAAGTGCTAAACAAAACGACGCACAAAATCTTTCGACGGCTCTACAGGAGGTTGTGAAAGAAATTGAAAAACAAACAGGAAAAGACACTGAGACCTTCTGTACCGACGCACGGTACGACTATCTTGCTGCTCTGGTAAAACAGTGTTATATACCCGCACCACCGCAAAGTAAACGCTCTTTCAAACAAAGGCTAGATGGAGTGCTTACACACCGTATTTGGGGGATACCTATTTTCCTCTTTCTGATGTGGCTTACCTTTTGGACGACTTTTACCGTTGGGCAGTACCCTATGGATTGGATTGAAGCGGGGGTAGCCATCTTGGGAGACTGGATTAAAGAAATTATGGCAGCTGGTCCGTTACGCGACTTGCTAACAGATGGCATCATAAACGGCGTGGGGAGCGTTATTGTATTCCTACCACAAATCCTTATTCTTTTCTTTTTCATCTCTGTATTTGAAGATACTGGCTACATGGCACGTGCTGTCTTCATAATAGACCGCACTATGCGCTCATTCGGCTTACACGGGCGTTCGTTCATTCCGCTTGTAATGGGCTTTGGGTGCAACGTGCCCGCTATCATGGCAACACGCACCATAGAAGATCGCAAAGTGCGTCTAACCACCATGCTCGTAAACCCGTTCATGTCGTGCAGTGCACGGTTGCAAGTGTACATATTGCTAGTTTATTCTCTGTTTCCAAGACACGCTGGAATGGCGCTTTTCTTGGTTTACTTAGCAGGAGTATTAGTTGCACTCTTAGCAGCCTTTATAATGCGGAAAACCTTTCTAAAAGGAAACGAAAGCCCCTTTATCATAGAATTACCTCCTTACAGAATACCAACCTTGCGTAGCTCGCTCCACCATATGTGGGATAAGGGAGTACAATACCTTCGAAAGATGGGGAGTGTAATACTCATTGCCGCCCTCCTAATCTGGTTTTTGGGATACTTCCCTCGCACTACATCACAAGACGAGCATTACGAACAAGCCATTGCAACAGCCGAACAACAATACAATACTGCTAATGCTACCAATGAAGCCGAAGTTGCACAACTCGAAACCCTTCGCGACAGCGCACTAACCACCATAGAATGGGATTGGGAGAGTGTACGTCAGCGCGAATCTTTCCTAGGACGCATAGGTACGACCATAGAACCTGCAATTCGTCCCCTAGGGTTCGATTGGCGAATAGGTATTAGCCTGATCTCGGGTATAGCTGCCAAAGAAGTAGTAGTAAGCACTATGGGAGTACTCCTACAACTAGGCGACGAAAATGACGAAAATAGCCCTGCACTCCGCCAAAAACTTCCTAACGTTACATGGGACTCGGGACCTAAAAAAGGCAAACTACTATTTACGCCTCTTACCTCCGTGTCGCTACTTATATTCGTTATGCTCTACGTGCCTTGTATTGCTGTAATAGCCGCTATCCGTCGCGAATCGGGAACATGGAAGTGGGCTATTTTTGCCGCTGTATATACGATAGCAGTCGCATACGTCTTCTCACTGCTCGTTTATCAAATTGGAAGTCTGTTTGTTTAATATTTTCACTTGTGCTCACTAGGTAATTTTACTATTCCGCATTTTATGTACCGTACATTCGTCATTTTTACCATACCTTGTATGCAATTTTCTTACACAGTTTTACGCTTACTGTGAAACAACGAATAAATAAATGGACGCACAGACGATAATAGTAGTAGTTATTGCCGTACTGATGGTTTTCTTTCTGATTCGCTACGTAGTTCGCATTATTCGTTCAAAAGACGGAACAGGCTGTGGTTGCGGTTGTGGCTGTGCCTCGCATACGAAGAAAAAGAAAATAGAAGAACCTTAGTGCTCTTTATGCGCTTCCGGCTGGATTTGAGCTATTGCGGTACCCACTATCACGGCTGGCAACGCCAACCGAACGCACTTACCGTGCAAGAAACTCTGGAAACAGCAATTGCCAAACTCCTTCGCGTCCCCGTTGAGGTGATAGGGGCAGGACGCACTGATACGGGGGTGCATGCTCACTACTACGTAGCACATTTCGATGCAGAAGAAATACCAATCCCACTTACACAGTTTGTTTATATGCTAAATGGGGTTTTACCTCATGATATAGCCATACAACAAATTTTCCCAGCTTCGCCCGATTTTCACGCGCGTTTTGATGCCGTATCGCGTTCCTAAGAATAT
>CAUVMY010000165.1:0-4310 GCA_963552845.1 uncultured Bacteroidia bacterium | reverse complement strand
GGTCGTCGTTCCCCAAAGCACGTACGCGTTCGCTCAAAGCATAAACATTGGAAAAAGCCTCATTCTGCAACTCATTGCCTAGCCACGCCGTAAGATCGCGTTCCTCATCTGCCCAACTAATAGGATGCGTTACATACAACGGTCCCACCGACTGATACTGCGCTGCTACCTCCTTCGGCATCAAGAAATTGAAACTACTAGACTGAAATATTGCGCCTGGCAGTGCTCGCATAAACTCGAAGATCCCCGTCTCTGCCCACTGATGCTCCCCGAAGGTCTCATAATCCATAAAAAGATTTACCACTTGCGAATCGCCAGGCAGTGCTGTTAACCAGTGAACATATTTCTCCGCCGTGAGCGGCCAACCACTCCAGCCGCGATTCGAGAAACGAAAAGCAATATCGTCGCTCAGCTGAAAATTCTTCAACAACAACTTTAGGCGCGGTACTTGCGGATTGTGATAAACGAAATTCGGACTCCGCCACCCCAGAATATGCTTTGCTCCTTCGGTCAGCATCTGATTATAGCCTAGCGTACTAACGAGTTTCCCAATTTCGTCGGAATAAATCAGCTCTGTATTGCGGAAAGTCTCGGGGGTTACTCCGAAGAGGTCATGTATTCGTTTACTCTGCAACGCTACTTGTCGCTTAAACTCTTCAGAGTCTCGCAGAGCCGACAAACTATGTGCGTAAGTTTCAGCTAAAAATTCTACACACCCTGTTTGTGCCAGCACTCGGAAAGAATCTATAACCTCAGGCGTAAAACGCTCAAACTGATCTAACGCCACCCCAGAGATAGAGAATGCCACCTTGAAACGTTCGCCGTAGCGTTGTATAAGTTCCAGAAGAAGAGCATTCATCGGCAAGTAGCACTTGTTTGCCACTTTGCGGACGATTTCGGCATTGGCATAATCGTCGAAATAGTTGTGCGACTCGCCTATATCAAAGAAACGATAACGGCGTAAACGTAAGGGCTGATGCACTTGAAAATAAAAGCAAATTGACTGCATTTGCGATAGAGTGTTAATTATTAGGGTTTACAAGTCGTTGGTAAATCTCCTTTATGCGTAGCGCTGCCGCATCCCATTTCAGCGTCGTAACTTCCTCCTGTCCATGTTCTTGGAAGAAATGTTGTAGCGCACCGTAATTCAATAAGCCATAAATGGCATCTGCCATAGCATCTACGTCCCAAAAATCGACCTTCAGAGCATATTTAAGCACTTCTGCTACCCCACTTTGCTTGGAGATAATAACGGGCACTCCGTTTCGCATAGCCTCTAGAGGGGTAATACCAAACGGTTCTGAGACTGAAGGCATGACATAAACATCGCTCATGCGATACATCCTATCTACCTCACTTCCTTGCAAGAAACCCGCAAAGTGGAATCGCGTCCCAATGCCCAGTGCTGCCACACGACGAATCATTCGGTTAAGCATGTCACCACTACCAGCCATCACAAAACGGACATTGTCCATTTTCTGTAAGACTTTATAAGCAGCTTCTACAAAATAGTCTGGACCTTTTTGAAAGGTCACGCGCCCTAGAAAGGTGACCACTTTCTCGGGGAATGGACACTGCAAAGCTTCTTTACGTTCAGAAGCGAATTCTACAGCATTATGTACCGTTTCTACTTTCTCTGGGGCAATTCCGTAGCGCCCTATCACTGTTTCACGCGTTCTATGGCTCACCGTGATGATACGATCAGCACCTTCCATGCCCGCACGCTCAATATCGTAGACCAACTGGTTTACATTTTCTCCGCTCCGATCGAACTCGGTAGCATGAACATGAACCACCAACGGTTTGCCCGAAACGCGCTTTGCCGCCAAGCCCGCTAAATAAGTAAGCCAGTCGTGAGCATGAATAACATCGAAGTTTTCGCGCTCACCAATTACCGCAGCAACGAGTGCATAACGCGCCACTTCCTCTAGCAACGATGCGCCATAACTTCCGCTAAATGTAAAATGGCGCTGCGACCAGTGTTGTACCGAGTAATTAACCCCGAATAGCCGATCGTGCGAAGAAAAAACGTCTTCCACATTCAAGTAGGGGTGTAAGAAGGAATTTACTCCAACTATGCGGATATGTGCGAGGTGTTGTTGCATCTCCTCGTCAGACATTACAAACCCTACTTCTTCTGCTGAAAGGAGGCGCATACGCCTACTCTCCTCTTCCCCTCCGAAAAGCTTAGGTAACACAAAAATGAGGTCTACGCCTTGACGCAATAGCCCACGCGTCATGCCCTGACAAGCAGTACCTAACCCTCCCGTTATGTGGGGCGGGAACTCCCACCCGAACATCAAAACTCGCATTACACCTTTGCTCCCTTGTTATCCTTGCCAGCCTTTGTTTTCTTCATACTCATTTTTTCTAAACGCAGCATAATTCGCACTGCAGCAGCTACACTCCATGCTTGTGCAATACTTCCTCCAGCGACATGAGGAGGATCGCCATCGAAGACTTCGCCAATCGTTCCCAAGCCATAGCGATGCATCTCTTTCTCTAGTGCTTTCAAAATCTCTTTACATAGCTTTAGAATAGTCTCCTCGTCATACACCTTCGCCATAGCCTTTACATAGTCATCTAGTAACCACGGCCAAATAGTACCTTGATGGTAAGCTAAGTCGCGCTCTGTCTGATCTCCCGCATATTGTCCCTTATATGCAGGGTTTCGTGGCGATAGGGTATGCAATCCTAGGGGTGTGTACAGATGCTGCTCCACCACTCGCATTACCGAATGCTGTTGTTCTGGTGTAAGCGGCGAATAGGGAAGCGAAACGGCAAAGATCATATTCGGACGAATCTCGTAGTGTGCTCCACTTTGATCGATATAGTCTGCCAAATAGCCTTGCTGCTCGTTGTAGAACAGTCGAGCAAAATTCTCATCTATTCCCTCTCGTACCCATTCATAGCGTTTCTGTATTTTTCGTTGTCCAAGTTCCTCCATTAGCATGAGAAAGAAACACACGGCGTTATACCAAAGCGCATTAAGTTCTACTGCCGCACCAGCACGTGATGTCACAGGAATTCCCGCCACAACGGCATCCATCCAAGTAAGTGCGGTACTCTGCGAGCCAGTCCATATAATTCCATTCTCATCAATGGTCACTCCATTATTTTTGCCGTTAGACTGAGTGAAAAGTTCCATTACATCGCGCATAAATCTCCCAATCTTTGCCTTAGAGTAGAACTGCTTGAAAGCATCGCGATCTTGCAAATAGAACTGGTGCAGGGCATACATTGCCCACAATGGCGCATCTACACTGTTGTATGACGAGTTATTGATGCCCCCCATGTTCGGGAGAAAACCATCTCGTGCTTCGCGCAATAGCCCCATAAATATGGTTCGGAAACTCTCATAGTCTCCGAAACTAAGAGTAAGCCCTGGGAGCGAAATCATGGTATCGCGCCCCCAACGTCCGAACCATGGGTAGCCCGCATTGATCCAGATGCTACGTCCGCGGTTCGCTATAAACTGCCCAGCTGCCGCCTTCAGGGTCGTTTCAAAATCTACGCGCGGCGGGCGCGAAGCTAATTCTTTTTCAAACTTCCGTTCGAGGTCTTTGCCTAAGGTGCGGAGCGTACTCACCGAAAGAATAACCGATTCGCCCTCCGAGAATTCTACTTCAAAAGTACCTGGCATCCAGAGATCTTCCACACTAGGATAACCTCTTGCTGCCTCCTGTGCGTAAAAGACACCTCTGTTCCAATCGGGGGCGTGAATATACTCGGCAGAACGATCAACATGGAATACCAACTCTGGAAACTCCGCATACATCTTGAAAACAACTCCTCCGTCGCGCAATGCCGTATAGTTGGTATTGAGCTCCATATTTTCTACTGTGAGCGTGTGTGCATTACGAAAGGCGAGCAAGGGGTAAATGAGTAGCTTCACCCTTCCCGTTCCCTCTTGCAGTGTATAGCGCACCAAAAGCTGATCTTGCTTTTCAACAAAGAGAAGTTCTTTTTTGAGGAGCAGACTCCCAATACGATAATAAAATGTTGGAGTCGGTGCTAAATGAAAACTCTCGAGGTATTTATGCCCTTTCGGGTAGTAGACATCGCGGTATTTCCGTGTAGAGAGGTGAAAATCGTGCTCGGCAACAACCACCGTCTCGTCTAGATTGGAAAGGAGTACATATCGTTCGCCACCAAACTGTTCTAGGGGTAATACCATCAAACCATGATACTTTCGGGTATTGCAAAGCACCACCGAGCTGCTCATATACCCCCCACCATGATTCGTACTCAAAAGCTCAGTATTGAGAGAACGAGAAAGATTCACCAAATCTTCTTTATCCCAAAAAATA
>CAUVMY010000164.1:0-4324 GCA_963552845.1 uncultured Bacteroidia bacterium | reverse complement strand
ACTCGTTGATGTTAGAATCTTTTTGTTCCGATTGTCCCGTAAGCTAATATACACGACTCTCTAATTCTGCTATACGTTGTAACTCTGCCTGATTGCAACTAAGCATAAAGAGCGACAAAAATGCTAGCAGGAGCAATGCAATACGTTTCATGCCTTTTCTTGTTTATTGTTTTAGCCCAAAAATGCTATACGTTTTATTTAACGCAAGAAGATGGGGGTTAAGTATACTATTCCGTAGATAAAGGCTCTTTTTCTTGTACTTCCGCCTGTTGCACTGCAGCAGGAATTGTGCTCTCGGTCGCCGTTTTTACACGTGGCATTGTCCACTGTGGAGGATGCAGTACATAGTCTTCCATAGCCTTGTTTTCAACAGAATCTTTCAAATACTTCTCTATCATTAGTCCCGCAATGGGTGCAGCCCAGCGCCCTCCAGGTCCCGCATTTTCCACATATACCGCAACGGCTATTTTGGGATTTTCTTTCGGAGCGAAAGAAATAAATACCGAATGGTCTTCTCCATGCGGATTCTGTGCCGTACCCGTTTTACCACAAATGTCTAAGCCTGGCACACGTGCACGCCACCCCGTAGGTCCTAATCCGAGGTCGGCATTTACAGCGCCATACATACCATTAACTATGGGACGGAAGTAAGTAGAATCTATATCGAGGTCGTGTCGTGGTGCAGTAATAGGCACAGAGTCTGCAATTGTTCGCACTAAGTGCGGTTCGTAGTAGTAACCGCGATTAGCGATTACAGCCGCAAGGTTGGCCATCTGAAGTGGAGTAATCGAGAGCTCTCCTTGTCCTATTGCAAGGGAAATTATGGTAAGCGAATTCCAGCCACCTTTACGGAAATAACGGTTGTAAAAAGGTACCGTGGGTACAATTCCATTGAGTTCGCCAGGAAGGTCTACTCCGAGTTTTTGTCCAAACCCAAACGAGCGCACTTCTGTCTCCCAATTGCGAAAAGCTCCCTCAATACTGTCAAAGCGTCGTGAGTCTATAAGATTGCGAAATACGTAACAGAAATAGGTATTGCACGACATACGTACCGCCGAAGTGATGTCGCTCGGATACGAATGGTTGTGGCATCCTACACCACGTCCTACGGGGTAGCGTCCGTGACACTGGTATCCTGTTTCGGGGAATACGACTTTCTCCTTAAGACCGATAAGTGCATTTACAATTTTGAAAGTAGAGCCTGGCGGATAAAGCGCCATAATTGCACGGTTAAATAAGGGCTTCTTCTTGCTTGAATCCAACTGCTTGAAGTTTTCTGAACGAATGCGTCCTACTAATAAGTTGGGATCGTAGGAAGGGCTAGAGACCATCGCCAATATTTCGCCATTGGTAGGGTCTAAAGCCACAATGCTGCCCGTACGTCCCTCCATGAGTCTTTCGCCGTACTGTTGCAAGTCTACAGAAAGTGATAGGTGCAAATCTTTCCCTGCAATCGCAGCCGTATCGTATTGCCCATGTGCGTATGACCCCTTAATGCGGTTGTGCACGTCTACCATAAGGGTTTGTACGCCACGTTTGCCTCGTAACTCCTTTTCGTACGATTTTTCTAGTCCTGTGATACCGATGTAATCGCCAGATTTGTAGTAGGGTTGTTCGAAAATGATTCGTTCGTTTACTTCGCCCACGTAGCCTAACAGGTGTGAAGCCGTAGCACATGGGTAGTCACGTAACGTACGTGCTTGAGCAAAAAATCCGGGGAATTCATGCAATTGCTCTTGCAGATAACCGTAGTCCTCTGCTGAAATCTGTTTCAAGATGATAGATTCCTTGTAGGTAGAATACTGCTTCGCTTGTATTAACCCCTCTACGAGCTGCTCTTTGGGGATGTGCAACAAACTGAGCAGTTTTGCTGTATCAAAAGCTCTTACTTGTGAGGGTACTACGAGTAGATCGTATGCAGCTTCATTGTATACCAGTAGTTTTCCGTTGCGATCGTATATAATACCGCGTGCTGGATAAAGAGTAATGCGACGAAGCACATTGTTGTCCGCCGAGAGTTTGTAGGAGGGATCCAGAATCTGGATGTAAAAAAGCTTGCCTACCATGATAGCTACTACCAAGGCAAAGACAAATGTAATTAGGAGACGACGGTTGACCTGAATCCCCATCTCACGAAACCAACAATAACGTTGTGGTACTGTGCATAGATGCCGAGTATTAGTTTCTTACCCGTTCTTGAGGCGGATAAATAAAGAATTCGGCGATGAGGAGTACAAGCCCTGTAACAAGTGTATTAGCTACAATGCGTAGTAAGGTGAGCCACGGTGTAGCAAAGACGGGGGCAGTAGAAAGAAAATGAAGGAGTGTGTGGTGGGCAAAAACAAGTATGCCGATGAAACGCGCTGTCCAAGCAAAGCCCATAGAGCGTAGAATGGGGAGAGGCGTTTTTACCAGTTGTTGCTGTGTAGTAGTAAAAGTTATGAGTGGAGTACGCAGGAATGCCATGAAAGTCGTAGCTGCTGCGTGGAGACACAATGTGGAGGAAAAAAGATCTACACTCAGCCCAAGAAGGAAACCCAAGATATAAAGGAAAGGACGCGATATATTGTTCGGAACAAGTAGTAGGAACAAAAGATAGATATAGGGCACAATGAAACCCCAAAGCTGTATGTTATCAAAAACAAGAACTTGCGCCAATACACACCCCACAAAGAGAAAAAAATACTGCCAGAATTTACTCATCGGTGCTGTGGAGGATTTGTTCGATCGAATCGCGTTCTTTGCGTAACTTATCGTCGATAAGGGTAACATAGTGCATCCGCTTAAAGTCACAGCCAAGCTTAACACGCACAATGTTAAAGTCTCCTCCCTTTATTTCTACGTTATCCACAACTCCCACAAAAAGATCAGGGGGGAAAATGTTGGAGTAGCCCGTAGTTATAACCGTGTCGCCTTCACGCACATCTACGTGATGCGGTATATCGGAGAGGAGTGCCGTCTGGTAGTTTACGCCATCCCAACGCAACGAACCAAAATATCCTGTACGTTTGAGCTTAGCCGAAAGACGCATATCGATATTTAACAGTGAAATCACGATAGAATAATGTCGCGATGTGGTGAGCACGATACCCGCCACGCTCCCACCAGCCAATACAGGCATGTCGGGAACTATTCCATCTTTTGCACCCACATCTATTGCAAAATAATTGTGCTGTTTTACAACAGAGTTGCTTACTACAGTTCCCCCATAAAAGCGATACTGACTTTTGTGCAGCGTATCGAGTTTCACGTCATGAAGGAACTCTATAGCTATACGTCGGCGTTCGAGTTCATTGCGTAGTGCCAGATTCTCTGCCACTAGGCGCTCATTTTGGTCTCGTAACCCCAGATAGGACGACAAAGACGTAAGGTGATCTTCAACGAACGCTTCTACCTCTTTAAGCCAAAATCCAGCACGCGCCTTCAGCAGATAGTCGCTCTGTAAGTATACGACTATTGCCAAGCTTTCTAGCAAAATAAAGAAAGCAAGATGCTGAAACCGTTTCAGAAAACGGAGCAAACCCGTCATACTTCGTGTCGGTTACCGCCATCTGCACATTGGCAGATGCAAGGAAGAGTGAGAACGGAGAAACGCGACACGATGCACTAGCGCATCAAGAATTTGCACGATTCCACATTCTTGAGGGCTATTCCCGTACCGCGTGCCACCGCGTGTAAAGGATCTTCTGCCACGATAAACGGGATCTTTATCTTATCCGAGAGTCGTTTATCCAGTCCACGCAACAGAGCGCCGCCACCTGTGAGATAAATTCCGCTCTTCACAATATCTGCATAAAGTTCTGGAGGGGTCATTTCCAGAACATTGAGAACTGCCGTCTCAATCTTGCTCAACGACTTTTCCAGACAGTGGGCGATTTCTTGGTAGTTTACGGGAACTTCGATAGGCAGCGAAGTCATCAGATTCGGACCGTGTACCAAGTAATCTTCTGGCGGATTATCGAGATCTGCAAGGGCAGCGCCGACTGTAATCTTTATATCCTCTGCCGTACGTTCTCCGATCTTAATATTATGCTGCTGGCGCATATATGCTTGGATATCGGCAGTAAACGTATCGCCTGCAATACGTTCCGATTTGTTGCATACAATACCCCCTAATGAAATCACAGCAATTTCGGTAGTTCCCCCTCCTATGTCTACTACCATGTGCCCTTGCGACTCTTCTACATTGAGCCCGATACCGAGAGCCGCTGCCATCGGTTCGTATATCATATATACGTCACGTCCGTCTGCTTGCTCGGCACTGTCGCGAACTGCACGAATTTCGACCTCGGTACTCCCACTCGGAATACATACCACGATTCGC